>CAMKYP010000047.1 GCA_946477505.1 uncultured Dechloromonas sp.
GGTTGGAAACTGAGGGGATTCCCGCCGAGCTACAAGTGCTTGTCGATCAGTTCAATGATTTGCTAAACCGACTGGAAAAAGCCTACCAGCAGCTCGAAGGATTCAATGCCGATGTAGCGCACGAATTGAGAACGCCTTTGGCGAATATCATCGCTAGCAGTGAGTTGGCTTTGCGTAGCAACGACAAGGATGAAAATCTGCGTGATTGCATCGGCTCGAATCTCGAAGAAATGCACAGGCTCTCGGGCATTGTGAATGACATGCTGTTCCTGTCGCAAGCCGACCGGGGAGCCAAAGCCCGGCGGATGCCCGTTCAAAGCCTAGCCCAACTCTGTATGGAAGTGGCTGACTACTACGAAGCAGTGCTGATTGAATCCGATCTTCAATGGTCGATTGAGGGGGATGCTTCTGGCCCATTCGATGCTGCACTGCTACGGCGCATACTGTCCAATCTGTTGAACAATGCAGCCCGGTATGCCGATCACGGGAGTGCAATCTTGATCCGGATAACGCCGGAAGCAGATGGACAACTCAAGCTCTCGGTGATCAACCAAGGCGAACCAATTCCTGCTGCAAGCCTGCCCCATATTTTCGATCGTTTTTTTCGCGTAGACACGTCACGTCGCCACAGCCACCAAAATCATGGACTGGGCCTTGCCATCGTTAGCGCGATTGCGCGGATGCATGACGGTGAAGCATTCGCAAAATCCGCCGATGGCGAGACCGAAATAGGCGTACGCCTGGCCTGCTGACAGCCTCGCTGCTTTCGCTGATGCGGGCCAACGGGTCTTCAGTCTCTAGTTGGTGGCGCAGTGGTTCGTAACGTTCGCAGCCCGTTAGCGACGACCAGCAGACTGGCGCCCATGTCGGCAAATACCGCCATCCACATCGTGGCACTTCCGAACACCGCCAGCCCAAGAAAAACCGCCTTGATACCCAAGGCCAGCGCAATGTTTTGCCAGAGCACGGCGTGTGTCTGACGGGACAAACGGATCGTTTCTGGTATGCGCCGCAGGTCGTCGTTCATGATCACTACGTCGGCCGCTTCCATGGCTGTGTCCGTCCCGGCCGCGCCCATGGCGACGCCGATGTCGGCCCGGGCCAAGGCGGGCGCGTCGTTGATGCCGTCGCCGGTCATCGCGGTCGGTCCAAAGCGGCCTTGTAGTTCTTCAATAGCTGTCAATTTGTCCTCAGGCAGCAGGTTGCCTCGGGCATCGTCGATTCCTGCCTGTCGGGCGATACTGACGGCAGTTGCTGCATTGTCGCCGGTGAGCATGACCGACGTGACACCAAGGCGATGCAGATCGGTAATCGCTTCCCGCGAGCTTTCCTTGATGGTGTCAGCCACCGCGAAGATAGCCAGTACCCGATCCTCGGTAGCCAGCAGAGTGGCGGTTCGCCCTTGACTTTCATGAACGGCAAGACGCGCCTCGATCTCTGGGCTGCACAGACCACGATCCTCGATCAAGCGATGGTTACCAAGAATCAAGGTATGCCCGTCCAGGCGGGCCTCGATGCCGCGACCGGGAAGCGCGGTGAAGTCGGTGAGGCCGTTTTCCGGCAGGTTCAGGCCGGTGGCGATAGCCTTCGAAACGGGGTGGTCCGAATGACCGGCCAGGCTGGCGGCCCAGGAAAGCACCTTTGCTTCTGGATCGAAGGGGGACAGCACCTCTGTGGCTACCAGACGAGGCTTGCCTTCCGTGATGGTGCCGGTCTTGTCGAGAGCGATGGCGCGCAGTTTACGGGCCTCTTCCAGATAGACGCCGCCCTTGATCAGGATGCCGCGCTGAGCGGCTGCGGCCAGTCCGCTGACAACTGTAACCGGCGTAGCGATAACTAGCGCACAGGGACAGGCAATTACCAGGAGAACCAGTGCCTTGTAGAGCGCCTGTGTCCACATCCAATCGAACAGCCAGGGGCCGCAAATGGCCACGGCCACGGCAATCGCAAAAATGGCCGGCGTATAAATGGCGGCAAAGCGATCCACGAAGCGCTGGGTGGGAGCCCGCGTGCCTTGGGCTGCCTCGACGGCATGGATGATGCGGGCCAGGGTCGTGTTGTTGGCGGCAGCCGTCACCTCGAATTCCAGCGTGCTGGTCTCGTTGATAGTGCCGGCGAAAACGGGATCGCCAGTTGTCTTGTCGACAGGAATGCTCTCGCCGGTGACCGGCGCCTGGTTGACCGCACTGCTGCCGGCGGTCACTCGTCCATCCAGCGGGATGCGGGCACCAGGCTTGACCCGTGCCAGTGCACCGATGACGACCTTGTCGGCCGGCGTCTCCAGCCAGCCACCATCGCCTTGGCGAATCTCTGCGGTTTCCGGGGCCAAGGCGAGGAGCCCCTTGATAGCGTTGCGTGCCCGATCGACGGACCGGGCCTCGATGAGTTCGGCGATGGCGTAAAGCGCCATGACCATCGCTGCTTCCGGCCATTGACCGATCAGGAAAGCGCCAGTCACGGCGACGCCCATCAGGGCGTTCATGTTCAATTGGCCGCGCCGCAATGCGGACAATCCCTTGCGATAAGTGGAGAATCCGGAGAAGGCAATGGCAGCCGCTGCCAACGCCATGCCCAGCCCCTTGAACAGCAGGGTATCGGGTGCAAAGAAATCCAACGCCTCGGCTCCGATGGCCAATGCCAGGGCGATCAAGGCCTTACTGATCTCGCCGAGACCTGATGGGACTTCGGTCTGTTCATGCTCAATGGGCAACACTTCAAAACCGAGCTGACGGATGGCCTGTAACGCACTTTTCTGGACGGACTGCTCGGCATCAATGGTCAGGGTCCGGGCAGCCAGTTCGAAGCGTAGCGACCGAATCCCATCGATGCCTGCTAGTGCCTTGCGAATATCGTTTTCTTCGTTCGGGCAGTCCATGGCGGGAATCCGAAAAACGCTCGATTTCCCTGAGGAGTGGGATACGGAGACACGCGGCGCATCCTGAGTGGAGGTCGTATCAGTCGTACAGCCACCTGAACACGCGCAGCGTTCAGGCTCATTGGATCGGTGCTTCTCGGCATGGGGGGGCATGGCAATCTCCTGTTCGTTGATGCCATTAAAAACCCTTGAGTCGCTACAAGGTCAAGCGGCTACAATGAAACGGTTCAAGGAGAAAAGCATGTTGGAGTTCCTGAAGATATTGGGCCTCTTCATCGTCACTGCACTGGCCGAAATCGTCGGTTGCTATTTGCCCTGGCTGGTGCTGACGCAGGGTCGCCCGCGTTGGCTTCTGATCCCGGCTGCCGTGTCACTTGCTCTGTTTGCCTGGCTGCTTACATTGCATCCAGGCGCCGCCGGTCGTATCTATGCTGCTTATGGCGGTGTCTATGTTGCGATCGCCTTGTTGTGGCTATGGCAGGTCGATGGAATTCCCCTAACACGTTGGGATCTGCTGGGCAGTGCCGTATGTCTCGGTGGCATGGCCATCATCGCGCTGCAGCCTGGCCGGTCGTAAGGATGACTGGAATGAAAATCGGCGAACTGGCGCGTTTAGCGGGAAGTAATGTGGAAACGATCCGCTACTACGAGCGGGAAGGACTGTTGCCGAAACCTGGGCGGAGCGAGGGAAATTACCGCATCTATGGGCCAATGCACCTGGAGCGACTGACCTTCATTCGGCACTGTCGTGGCTTGGACATGACACTTGACGAGATTCGGACGTTGTTGCACTTCAAGGAATCACCGGAGGAAAACTGCGGCGAGGTAAACCGCTTGCTCGATGAACACATCGGGCATGTCGTTCGTCGAATCGGTGAACTCCAAGCGCTGGAAAAACAACTCCTTGAGCTGCGCGGCCGTTGTCCAGATGAGCGTCAAGCCTCGACTTGCGGGATTCTTGAAGGCTTGTCGCAGTCAGGTATCAACGAGAAGCCGATGGAAAATCACATTCCTGGCGTGCACGGCACCGCCTTAAACCACCCCAAAGAACCAGAATGAGCCAGGTCGATCTCTACCTCGATGCGGCCGAACGGGCCAACACCCGACGCAGCTATGCGTCAGCCATCCAGCACTTCGAAGTCGAATGGGGAGGCTTGTTGCCGGCGACCATCGATTCAATTGCCCGCTATCTGGCGGCCTACGCCGAATTACTGGCGCTGAACACACTGAAGCACCGCCTCGCAGCACTGTCACGCTGGCATCAGGATCATGGCTTTCCCGACCCAACCAAAGCTCCGAAGATCCGGCAACTGTTGAAAGGTATACGAACGCTGCATCCGGCCCAGGAAAAACGGGCCAAGCCGCTGGAGCTTGAAATCCTGCGCGGTGTTACCCACTGGCTGACATCGGCCACGGCGGCGGCAGTCAGCCGGGGGGATTCGACCAATGCCCTGCGACACATGCGGGATCGAGCCCTGGTTCTCCTCGGATTCTGGCGCGGATTCCGCTCCGACGAACTGGCGAACCTTCGCATCGAATTTGTCGAGATCAAGCCGGGCGAGGGGTTGACCTGCTTCTTGCCCCGCAGCAAGGGGGATCGCAACCTGGAAGGCCGAAGCTACTCTTGCCCGGCATTGTCCCGGCTGTGCCCGGTCGAGGCAGTCGAAGACTGGCTGGCCTTGTCCAAACTGACGGTAGGCCCGCTATTCCGCAAGATTGACCGCTGGGGGCATCTGTCCGAGGCCGAACTGACCCCGAGCAGCATCATTCCCATGCTTCGAAAGTTGCTGAGCCAGGCAGGCGTGGCCGATGCCGAGGCCTTCAGCAGTCACTCGCTACGCCGTGGGTTTGCGCAGTGGGCGGGCATGAGCGGCTGGGATCTCCGCGAGTTGATGAATTACGTGGGCTGGCGTGACGTGAAGGCTGCGATGCGCTATCTGGATGGGGTCAGCATTGACCAGAAAGCGCGATTCGAGCAAGGACTGGATCGGGCGCTCCCGGAAAGATTGCCCGTTTCGACCCCGCAACTGCCGAATCTGCCCGAGGTCGCCCAAACCGCGATTGAGGTTTCCATCGACCTATCTGCCTTCAACGGTGGGCGCCGCAGTGTCGCCAGTGCCTTGCGGGATATGGCGAGTACCTGTCTTGCCCGATTTCAAGCACAACCGCTGGATCCGGACGGGCGTAGATATCAAATTTCCGTCCCGACGCCGTCGACCGATATCCTGGACGATCACCTCTACACATTGCTCGACGAACTCCATCGCATTGCCGACGCTCGTGAATGCTTTCTAGAGGCAGTCTGCCGCGACCCGGCTACCGGCAGGCACTGGGACTGATCCCGCATGACCCAGCTTCACGAGACCGCGTATCCCCGCCTGAAAGCAGACCCGTCGGCACAGGATCTCGACGAAATTTACACCCTGACGCCCGATGAAATTGCCTTCATCGACCAGACCGTCAAACGGCCGACGGCGCGTACCGCAGCCTTTCTCTACCTGAAGCTTTTTCAGCGACTGGGCTACTTCATCCGTCTCAAAGAGATACCAACCCTCATCCGACAGCACATCGTTGCCCAAACGGGATTTGCCCGGCCGCCGAGGCTGGACGAGCTGTTGCAGTTCGATCGATCAACCGGACGCGAGCGCTTGATCGAATCGCTGCGCCGCTACCTGAACGTTCGCCCCTTAAATCAGGAGAGCCGGGCGTGGCTGCAGCATATTGCCGAGACAGCAGCCGACAACCGCCACGTCGTGGCTGACATCATCAACGTGATGCTGGAGGAACTGGTCCATCATCGCTATGAATTGCCAGGCTTCACGGTCCTGGATCGATTGGCCATCCAGGCCCGCGAAAAGATTCACGAGGTCCATTTCGCGGGTATCGCCAACCAGCTCGATACCAAAGTCAAAGAACGGATCGACAGCCTGTTCAAGGTCAGCAAGGATGAATCCAGCACAACCTGGAACATGCTCAAGCGGGAACCGAAGAAACCAACCAACAAGGAAACCCGCTCCTACCTCCAGCACATCCGGCGCTTGCAATTACTGGTTGAACAATTGCCCCAACCGGATATTCCCATCCCCAAACTCAAGCAATATCGCTACATCGCCCGCTCCCTGAATGCCAGTGAGATGGCGGAACTGAAACCGCAGAAGCGTTATGCGCTGGCGGTCATTTATATCCGCTCGCAGTTTGCGCAGACGCTTGATGATGCAGCCGATCTGTTTGTCCGCATGCTTCAGAACCTGGACAATCAGGCACGCAACAAGTTGGGGGAGTACCAACAAGAACATCTGCAGCGTACGGATCGCCTGATCGGGCAATTGAAGGAGGTATTACTGGCTTATCAGATCAACGGCACCGACCATCAGCGCGTGGAAGCCATCGGCTCCAGCCTGATCGCCGACGTCGATGATTTGGTGGCCATCTGCGACGAACACATGGCCTATGCCGGTCGCAATCATCTGCCGTTCCTGGTTCAACCCTACAAGGCCGTGCGTGCCCAACTGCTCAACTGCATCGAAATCATCAACCCGCAGAGCAGCAGCGAGGACGACACGTTGATCCGGATGATGAAGGCGTTGCAGGGACTACGCAGCACACGGCACGAGGTCGTGCCGATTTCCCTGGTCGAGCTGGATGCAGAAGGGGATCTGCAATGGCTGCCTGCTGCTTGGCGCAAGCTGGTTGTGACGGAGCGCGCCGATGGGCGAATCGCCACGATCAATCGCCGCTACTTTGAACTGGCAGTCTTGTACGCCATTCGCGATGAGCTAAAGTCAGGCGACCTCTTCATCCCGCATGGCGAACGCTATGACGATTATCGCGAACAGTTGGTTGACGATGAAACCCTGAATCGCGAACTGACCGAATATGGCCAGGTGACAGGAGTCGAAACCGACCCCAGGGCCTTTACCCAAGCATTGAAGTCTACCCTGCTGGAAACTGCTGAAGCGGTCGATGCGGCCTTCCCGGAAAATGCCTACGCCGAGATCGTCGATGGCCGGCTGATCCTGAAAAAACCGCCGACCAGCGAACTCCCCCCCGGCATCCGCCAGATCGATCATCTGATCACGGAGCACATGGAGAACGTCAGCATCGTCGACGTGCTGATCGATACTGAACGCTGGCTGCAACTGCACAGGCTGTTCCGACCCTTGATGGGAACCGAAAGCCGCATCGAAGAATTGCGCCCAAGGGTGATCAGCACCTTGTTTTGTTACGGCTGCAACCTTGGGCCGACCCAGACGGCCCGTTCGATTCGCGGAATGAGCCGCAAGCAAGTCGCTTGGCTCAACATCAAGTACGTCACCGAAGAAGCGCTGGAAAAAGCCATCGTCAAGGTCATCAATGCCTATAACAAGTTCGAATTGCCCAGCTACTGGGGCTCGGGAAAGCATGCCTCGGCCGATGGCACGAAATGGAACCTCTACGAGCAGAACCTGATTTCCGAGCACCACATCCGTTACGGCGGCTATGGCGGGATCGGCTATTACCATGTCTCTGACAAGTTCATCGCGCTATTCAGCCACTTCATTTCCTGCGGCACATACGAGGGCACCCACATCCTCGACGGGCTGATGACCAACACCTCGGATATCCGGCCAGACACCATCCACGGCGACACACAAGCCCAGAGCTACACGGTCTTTGCCTTGTCGCATTTACTGGGAATCAAGCTGATGCCCCGTATCCGGGGTATCAAGGATCTGGTGTTCCATCGTCCGGAGAGCGACAAGAAGTTTGCGCACATCGATCGTCTATTCTCGGACGACATCAACTGGCAAATGATCGAAACCCATTTGCCAGACATGCTGCGCGTGGCCATCTCCATCAAGCTCGGCAAAATCTCAGCATCGGCCATCCTGCGCCGACTGGGCACCTACAGCCGCAAGAACAAACTGTATTTCGCCTTTAAGGAACTGGGCAAGGTGATCCGAACCATGTTTTTGCTGAAATATGTGGGCGACGTTGAACTACGCGGGCTCATCCACGCTGAAACCAACAAATCCGAACAGTTCAATGGCTTCGCGAAGAAGTTGTTCTTCGGTGGAGAAGGGGAGATCGCCGAGAACCTGCGTCATGAGCAACGCAAGGTGATCAAGTACAACCATCTTGTCGCCAATATGGTCATCCTGCACAACGTGGTGGGGATGAGCCGGGTATTGAAGCAGCTACAGGCCGAGGGGGTGCTGATCAACCAGGAAGTCCTGGCTGGCTTGGCTCCATACCGTATGGAACACATCAATCGCTTTGGTGATTATGTTCTGGATTTCCGGCGAAAGGTTGAGGTGTTAGCGGATGGTTTTCGGATTCTCGAAGCTGAATCAGCGGCTTAGAGAAAAAATGGGGAATTTTTCATGATTCCCGGCCGACCCTCGGAAAGGTTCAAAGTGTAGTTCTGACTGAGTACGGTCTGGTCCCGATCGAGTACGGCATAGCTGAGATCGTTCACATCCATCGTGATGCCGTAACCCATGATGAGCATCAGAATCAGGCTGCCGAACAGCGCCATCGCCATGCGGACCGGGTCGCGCCGCAACTCCAGTCCTTCGCGCAGCGTGTAACTGAGAGCCCGTGCCAGACTGAAGTGACGGCGCAGCCCGCGTGGCGCCCCCCCCCCTTGTCCGACCGTGGACACCGGCTCCTGGGCGGGGCTTTCGGGTATCGCATCCTCTTCGGCCGGTCCGGCTTCCTGCAAATAGGCGATGAAGGCCTCTTCCAGAGTTTTTGCGCCGCGCTTTTCGACAATATCTCGGGGCGTATCGCTGACCAGTACGCGACCGGCATTCATCAACGAGATGCGGTCGCAACGCTCGGCTTCGTTCATGAAATGGGTCGAGATGAAGATCGTCACCTTGTCATTGCGCGATAGATCGATGAGCAACTGCCAGAAGGCATCCCGGGCCACCGGATCGACCCCGCTGGTCGGTTCGTCGAGGATCAGCAACTCCGGCGAATGGACCATTGCCACAGCCAATGACAGACGTTGACGCATGCCAAGCGGCAGGTTGTCGGGCAAGGAGTCGACAGCCCCAGCCAGGCCAAAACGGCTGGTCAATTCGGCAAGACGTTCCGGGATTACCGGCTCCGGCACACTGAACAGGCGCGCATGCAGTACAAGGTTTTGCTCGACAGTCAGTTCGGAATACAGCGAAAAGGCCTGCGACATATAGCCGACGCGCTGCCGCGTAGCGATGTCGCGGGCATCCACTCTGTGTCCGAACAACCAAGCTTCTCCATCGCTAGGTGCCAGAAGTCCGGTGAGCATCTTCATCGTGGTGGTCTTGCCGCAGCCGTTGGAGCCGAGGAAGCCGAATATCTCACCACGGTGGATGCGGAAATTCACATGGTCGACGGCGGTAAAGTCGCCGAAACGCATGGTCAGGTCGTGCGCCTCGATAGCGATATCATCACCGTCGACGAAGGGCGACACCTCGACCGCGCGGTGGCCGCGCTTCCTTTCTTCCGGCAATAGCGCAATGAAGGCTGCCTCCAGGGTTTCAGTGCCGGTGCATGCGTGCAGTTCCTGCGGCGTGCCCGTGGCAAGTATCTTTCCCGCGTCCATCGCCACCAGCCAGTCGAAGCGTTCGGCCTCCTCCATGTAGGCAGTCGCCACCATCACGCTAACGCCGGGACGCTCCTGACGAATACGGGATATTAGTGACCAGAACTGGTTGCGAGCCAGTGGATCGACACCTGTAGTCGGCTCGTCGAGGATCAGCAAGTCCGGGTCATGGATCAGCGCACAGCACAGCCCGAGTTTCTGCTTCATGCCGCCGGAGAGCTTCCCAGCCGGGCGCTCGAGAAAATGATAAAGACCGGTCGCCTTGGTCAGGTCGTCGATACGCCGCCGACGTTCAGCGGCATCGTGGCCGAACAGGCGACCAAAAAACTGCAGGTTATCTTCGACCGACAAGGCCGGGTAAAGATTCTTGCCGAGCCCCTGTGGCATGTAGGCGATCGACGGACAGACCCGATTACGGTGACGCACTGCGCGTATGTCCCCCCCCAGCACCACGACTTCTCCCAGCTGCACCTTACGCGCACCGGCGATCAAGGCTAACAGACTGGACTTGCCAACGCCGTCCGGCCCGATCAGCCCCACCATGCAGCCGGCCGGGACCGCCAGATCGATCGCATCCAGCGCCTGAGTTTTGCCGTAGCGTAAACTGACGCCGGCAAGATTGGCGACCGGACCGGTGCCATGGCTGGAGAGGGTCACTCGGGCACCTTTGTCGTCAGCGCTTGCGGCCACTCGGCCTGCGCATCCAGCTTTAGCCAAGCAATGCCGGGCAGGCCGGTCTTGATCTGTTTCAGGTGCTGCTTGAGCAGTTCCGGGTCGATGCGTGCCTTCACCCGGAACATCAGTTTTTGCCGCTCGCTGGCGGTTTCCACCGTTTTGGGCGTGAATTGTGCGACGCTGGCTACGAAAGAAACCTGAGCCGGGATGACATAGTCGGGTGCGGCATCGAGCACGATACGCACCTCACTCCCCAGAGCAACCTTGCCGGCCGCCGTTTCCGGCAGAAAGAAGGTCATGTAGACATCGCTCAAGTCTACCATGTTGAGCACCTTCCCCCCGCCAGCCAATACCTCACCGGGCTGCGCCACACGGTACTGGACACGGCCATCGCGCGGCGCCTTGAGTTGACTATCAGCGATATCGGCTTCGATACGGGTAACAGACGCTGCAACTGCTGTCACCGAGGAGTGCGCCCCGGTAAGCTGAGCCTTGGCCGCGACGATTGCCGACCTAGCTGCCGCCACCTGCGCTTTCGCCGCTGCGAGGGCCGCTTCGGCATTGTGTACGGCCGCCCGATCATCGTCGAGCTGCTGGATGGACGCGGCACCTTCGCGCGACAGCGTTTGCGAACGCACCAAGCGACGCCTGGCATTATCGAGATCGCTATCGCGCTGAACCACCACCGACTGAACGGCGGCCACATCGCTCTCGCGCATCTTGACCTGGGCTTCAGCGCTGGCCACGGCAGTTACCGCCTGCTGTTGCTGGGCTCGCGCCTCATCGCGCTGGGCATTAAGGACATCGATCTGCATCTGCACCAGCACCTGACCTGCCTTGACGAAATCGCCTTCGCGGGCGGATATCTCGACCACACGGCCGGCATACTTGGAGGCAACGTCGATATCGGTTGCTTCGATGCGGCCATTGCCGCTGACAAAACCTTCGCCGGGCCCTTTAGGGCGCAGCATCTGCCAAGCCACCAAAGCGGCTACTGCGAGTACCACGATGACCACTGCTGGAATCAGCCATTTTCTAAATTTCTGTAGCAGCGTGGTGACCGTTAGGCTGGCCGGTGCGGTGATGGGTGAGTTCTTCATGGGGTACTCATGCCTCGTTCGGAGTTAAGGGGATCGCGGGCGGTGATCGAAACAAAATGCATCGAACCGCCACCCAGGGCGGCATACAGACTGATGCGACTCGACAGCAGAGCGCGGCGTGTTTGCACTAATTGCTGTGCGGCCGCGAGCAGGTCACGTTGAGCATCGAGCACTTCGAAATAAGGCGCACTGCCATTGTCGTAGCGCAGCCTGGCCAGATGCTCCCGATCGGCCTGGGCGGCAAGAGTCGCCTGCTGGATGCGGATCTGCTCGGCGAGCCAATGGCGCGCCGACAAGGCATCCGATACCTCGCGGAAGGCCGTCTGCACGGTCTTTTCGTAATTCACGACAGCCAGTTCGCGGCGTACCTTGGCGAGATCGAGACTGGCACGATTCCGTCCTGCATCGAAAATCGGCAACGAAAGGCTGGGCAGAAAACTCCAGGCCCGGCTACCCGAATCAAATAGGCCACTGAGCTCGGCACTGGCCGTGCCAAAAGAACCGGTCAGGGTAATTCGCGGGAAAAAAGCAGCACGGGCGGCACCGATATTGGCATGAGCTGCACGCAACTGATGCTCGGCAGCAACAATGTCGGGGCGTTGCAGCAACAGATCTGCAGGAAGACCAACGGGCAGATCAGGCAAAATAGCCCTATCGTCGACCAGCACGTCTTCCGGCAGAGGAGAAAGCGGCGCCCCCACCAACAAAGTCAGGGCATGCGCCTGGGCGGCACGCGCCTGTTCGAGTTGCGTAGCCAAGGTCTTGGCTTGGTGGAGCAGGGTTTCCACCTGTACCAGATCCATTCGGGCGATTGCGCCAACCTCGTAACGTCGAGTGAAGATGCGGAATGACTCTTCCCGACTGACAATGGTCCGACGGGCCAGCACGCTGCGCTCGTCCAGTTCGAGCAGCGTCAGATAAGCGTCGGCGACCTCGGCGATCAAGCCTATCTTAGCGGCCCGGCGCGCCTCGTCGGTAGCCAAATAGTTCTCCAGTGCTGCGTCCTTGAGATTGCGTACCCGCCCCCAGAAGTCCAACTCCCAGGCTGCGAGACCCAAGCTAACTTGATACTGGCTACTGATTCCCGAACGTCCGGTAATGCTGAGATCGGCCGGGATGCGCGCCCGACTGCCATCGACACCGGCGGCAATTGTCGGAAACTGATTGGCCCGCTGGATCCCATACGTCGCACGTGCTTCTTCGACACGCAGTACCGCGCCACGCAGATCGCGACTGTTCGCCAGCGCCTGGGCAATCAAGGTCCGTAGATACGGATCGACAAAATATTCGTGCCAGGTTATTTCAGCGGCAATCGGACCCACGGAGGTTGCCCCGGCCAGCATTCCCGTATCAGCAGGATAGGCAGAGGAGACTGGCAGTGACGGGGTCTGATGCTGGGGGGCAAGAGAACAGCCACTCAGTACGACAACACCTAGTAGTAAGCATGCGGCGACCATGCCGCGCCGCCGTTCATTCCACCCTATTCGGCTAGCTGAGTGTGTTCGCCTGTTGGCCGCGCTCATTATTTTTCTCCGTGGAAATCTCTGAGGGTAATTACACAACATGCCTCGCATCTCAAGGGAAAACGTAGCTGGCTCGCAGCTGTATATAATTTTGGCCAGCGTTAGGTTCCTTGATTCCGGCATTGGAGTAGTGGGTCAGACGCAGCCCGAGTAACCAAGGGGCCCCCTCCAAACGATGGAATAAGCCAACCGAACTGCCGAACTGAAATGCAGTTGAGATGTCTTTATCGCCAAGACGGGTCCCCGAAAACACGTTCGCCCCAACCCCAAGTTCAGCGCCGGTGTTTGGTACAAACCACCAGCGAGCGAAAGACGTAATGCCAACATGCGCCAGATCACGGTCCGACTTACCAGCAGGAGCCCGCATCATCCCGAGAGAGTATTCCAGACTCACATCAAGAGGATGGGCTGCCAACGTTCCCTGCCACAAAGGTGAGCTTTGATAGTTCAGGGCCAGACTGCGATATCCATCCAGACTTCCCGCTACCACGCCCAACTCATCCGCATGGACGACATGATTCACGGCTCCCAACGTGGCCAGCAAGCAGACGGCCGCGCGCCGCAGCGTACTTTTATCATTACCCATGTTTATCCCTCGTTATCGAACAATTGAAAACCCCACCCTGGCTTGCGTTCCATGGCTCTGATCGTAGTCAAGCAGCGTTTCGCCGTAACCATTGAACAGCTGGAAATGTACGAAACCACCTGTACGGGCGAAAAGCGGCTGGCGCAAAGGATAGGAGAGATCGAGCAAGGCACTACCATGGCCAGTGCTGCCGAGCCTCAATTGCGCAGCCAAAAGCCAGCCCTCATCGTCTCCGTAGCGAAAATTCCAATCGACATGGCCTCGATAGTTCTGAATGTCGGGGTTGTCCGATTTTTCCAGATAACCATAAACCTTGGGCGCGAAAATGAACGTCCGCCCATCCGAGAAACCGGCACGCCAGACCGGCTGCACGAAGAGTGTGTTGATGCTGCGCGAGTTCACGCCATCCTTGCCATTCGACTCATGTTCGTAGCCGGCACGCAGCACGGCGGGCATCCCCCCCTCGCCACGACTTGCACTTTGCCAGAAGAAGCTCGGTCGATAACTCGTATCGCGAAATGGGGCAGAATTGGCACCCAGGTCCCAGAGCGAATTCTGGGTATAGCCGAAGTACAGATTGCCAAGCTGCGGCAGCCAGGAAACCGGCAGGCTATCGGAATCGAACAGCCGATACTTGAAACTCAACTGGAAACGGGCAGATAGTCCGCCATTTCCACCAACCACAAAATACATCGGTTCATTTGCCGAAAGTACGGGCTCGTTCACCGGGAACAACAGATCGCCAGAGGCCTTGGCTTGTGGGGTGGGAGCTGCTGACACTTCCATTTGCTCGATCGCATCCGGAACACCGACCAGCAGAGCCACCCGATTCGATTCAACGCCCACCAAATCGGCCCGCAGCAAGCCCGAAAGATTGACAGGCAGCCTCCCCTGATATCTTCGTCTAGTATCGTCCAGCCCAACTGGGCCGATTGCGTGGAGCGCCAGTTCCTCCGCCCTGCCATCGCCGGCCAATTTGAGCTGCATGGTATCCGACCAATTCGTCCGCACCGACGGCTTAACGATATCGGGCATCCGGAAAAAGTTGTGGGTTTAGGGAAACTCTGCATAAGCGCCCATCATGCAGCGCAATTTGAGAAAATGACG
>CAMKYP010000048.1 GCA_946477505.1 uncultured Dechloromonas sp.
GGCGGCGCCGCATCCATTCCGGCGTCGGCGCCGCCTCGAACGCAGCGGTATTCGCGCCATTTCCGCGCTGGTCGACATCACCAATTACGTGATGCTCGAACTCGGCCAGCCGCTGCACGCCTTCGACAATACCCGGCTGGAAGGCGCCGTGCATGCCCGCATGGCCAAGCCGGAAGAAAAGCTGCTTCTGCTCAACGAGCAGACCATCGCGGTCGATGGCGACGTGCTGATGATCGCCGACGATGCAAAACCCTTGGCGATGGCCGGCATCATGGGGGGCGAGGAGAGCGGTATCACCCTCGATACGACGGAGCTTTTCCTGGAGTCGGCCTTCTTCGCACCGAAGGCGATTGCCGGCCGTGCCCGCCGCTATGGTTTCGCCTCAGATGCATCGCACCGCTTCGAACGCGGCGTCGATTTCGGCGGTACGCGTGCCGCAATCGAGCGCGCTACCCAGTTGATCCTGGAAATCTGTGGCGGCCAAGCCGGTCCGGTGGTGGAAGCCAAGGCCGAGTTGCCGGCCAGGGCGCCGGTCCGCCTGCGGACAGCGCGTGCAGAGAAGGTTCTTGGCCTGACGCTGGGCGCCGAGCGCATTGCCGGCCTGTTCAAAGGCTTGGCCCTGTCCTTCGTGCAGCAGGGCGACGATTTCCTGGTGACGCCGCCGTCCTGGCGTTTCGACATGGAAATCGAGGAGGATCTGATCGAGGAAATCGCCCGTCTGTACGGCTACGACAATATCCCATCACCGGCGCCGCGCGGTCGCATGGAGATGATGCTGCAGTCCGAGGCGCAGCGTCCGGCCTATCGCATCCGCCAGATGCTGGCTGATCGTGGCTATCAGGAAGTGGTGAACTACGCTTTCGTCGAAGAGGCTTGGGAGGCCGATTTCGCGGGAAAAACCGCCGAAGCCGACCTGATTCGCCTGGCCAATCCGATTGCCAGCCAGATGGCTGTCATGCGTTCCAACCTGTTTGGCGGACTGATTTCCAACCTCGTTACTAACCTGAAGCGCAAGCAAACCCGTGTCCGCTTGTTCGAAGTCGGTCGCTCCTTCCATCGCGATGCGGCGGCGCAGCCGGTAGCTGGTTTCAGTCAACCTTGGAAGTTGGCTGGCTTGGCGTTTGGTGGCGCCTTGCCAGAAGGTTGGGGATCGGGGTCGCGCAAGGTCGATTTCTACGACGTCAAGGGCGATATCGAGGCGCTGCTGGCGCCGGCCGTGCTGCGTTTTGAAAAGATGGCCCATCCGGCGCTCCATCCGGGGCGCGCGGCCCGTGTCCTGTTGGACGGCCAGGAAATCGGCTGCATCGGCGAGTTGCATCCGGAATGGGCCCAGAAGTATGACTTGCCGCAGGCTCCGGTAGTTTTCGAACTCGACTTCGCGGCGGTGAAGGCTGTCCGGGTGCCGGCCTATGCAGAGGTTTCAAAATTCCCAGCGGTAGTGCGCGACCTTGCTGTAGTGGTCGATCAGGATGTCGCCTTGCAATCCTTGATCGACGGCTTGAAAGGGCGGGTTTCGGCCCTCGTTCAGGACATCCAGTTGTTCGATGTGTACGTCGGCAAAGGGGTTCCTGAAAACAAAAAAAGTCTTGCTTTCCGTATAGTTATGCAAGATACTCAACGCACTTTGCAAGATTCGGAAGTTGATGCTGCAATGCAGCAGCTGGTGTCCTGTTTCGAACAGGCATTCGGTGCTCAACTGCGTGCCTGACGGAACAATAACGATGACGCTGACTAAAGCCGAGCTCGCCGACCTGTTGTTTGAAAAAGTGGGCCTCAACAAACGTGAGGCCAAAGACATGGTTGAGGCTTTCTTCGAAGAAATCCGGAATGCCTTGGAAACCGGGGATGGCGTCAAGCTGTCCGGTTTTGGCAATTTTCAGTTGCGCGACAAACCGCAACGCCCGGGGCGCAACCCCAAGACCGGCCAGGAAATCCCCATTACGGCACGTCGTGTCGTCACCTTCCACGCCAGCCAGAAACTTAAATCGGACGTTGAACTAGCCTTCGATGGAACCGCGGCATAAAACTGCAGGCGGCGATGAGTTGCCGCCGATTCCCGCCAAACGCTACTTCACTATCGGTGAGGTCAGTGAGTTGTGCGGTGTCAAACCCCACGTACTGCGCTACTGGGAGCAGGAATTCAACCAACTGAAGCCGGTCAAGCGGCGCGGTAACCGCAGATATTACCAGCATCACGAGGTGCTGCTGGTGCGTCGCATTAGAGAGCTTCTTTATAATCAAGGTTTTACGATAAGCGGTGCGCGCAATAGGCTGGATGAAGGTGGTGCGGTCGAAGTGGTGGCTGCCGATGCGCCGGAAGCTGCCAAGATACCGGGTGGCCTGCGCGGTGAATTGAAATCTATTATTGAGATGCTGCAGCTGTGAAAATGGCTGCATTTCAGATATAATGCAGGGCTCGTGTCGGGGCGTAGCGCAGCCTGGTAGCGCACTTGCATGGGGTGCAAGGGGTCGCGAGTTCGAATCCCGCCGCCCCGACCAAGAGAATCAAGCACTTAGGCCAATCTTCGGATTGGCCTTTTTGCTTTTTGTTGGCTGGGGGAACGATCAGGGGAACAGTTGTTACGTGCTAGCCGTTGCAGAAGGCAGGGGATAGCCGTCGCGCTGCGCCGCAGCGATCTTCTCATCATTGCCGAGCGCGCCGCGGAACTCGTACCCAAGGCCAGTCAGAAGGGCTCTCCTGGGCGACTTCATGATTGGCGATGATTGGATTGGCCCTTAATGGCGTCCGAAATAGATCTACAATTTTCGGACATTGTGTTCTTGCTAATTGTCCGGAAAAGTTATACAAATATCGGACAATGAGGCCCATATCCGATCTCAAATCCGCTATCTCGTCGCAAATCAATGCCGCCGGTCCCGGCCATGTCTGGGTGCCTACCGACTTTGCACATCTCGGCAACCGTGATGCGATCGACAAGACGCTCCAACGCATGGTGCTGGCGGGTGACCTGCGGCGTATTGATCGAGGTTTATACGACAAGCCCAGCCTCAACCGTCTGACCAAGCGTCCCAGCACTCCCGACTATCGCGCGATTGTCGATGCCATCGCGCGGCGCGACCAACTGCGTCTGCTGGTGGATGGGATGACCGCAGCCAACGATCTTGGCCTGACGGATGCCGTCCCGGCTCGTGTCACCCTTCATACCGACGCACGTCGCCGGGCGATCAAACTCGACAAACTCGTCATCGACTTCAAGCAAACCGCCCCCAGTCGCCTTTATTGGGCTGATCGTCCCGCCATGCGAGTTGTGCAGGCCCTACATTGGCTGAAGGACACGCTGATCTCCGACCATGACCACATCGTGAACCGACTAAGCCAACTACTCGTCGATTCCGCCCAAGGGGCTGCGATCTGCCAGGACCTGCGCGATGGTTTCAACGTGCTGCCGGCGTGGATACAAAGTCTGGTCCGTGATCTACCCGGTTGTGATCCACTGGGGTCCGTACCCATGACCTTGCCGGCACCTAGCGGCGTGAAGCCCCCGGCAGATTCATCTTGGGCCAAGGGTATAAGGGGGGGCCGTTGAATCCTTCATTTCACGATGTCATCACCGCTGCCGATGGTGATCGACTCGCTTTGTTTCTCGGCGCGGCCACGCGCTTGGGTACGGCGGTTCAGAACGTCGAGAAGGACTTCTGGGTCTGCTGGACCCTGGATGCCTTGTTCAACGGATTGGCTACTGGCGGACCTCGGCTCTTGTTCAAGGGGGGCACTTCCCTGTCCAAGGCCTTCGGCCTGATCTCCCGCTTCTCCGAGGACATCGACATCACGGTTTTCCGTGGCGATCTGGGACAGGCCGCTGAGGTGGCAGAACTGGACGCCTTGAGCGGCAAGAAGCGCCGGGCTCGCCTTGAAGCCATCCGGCTGGCTTGTCAAGCCTACATCGCCGGCCCATTGGCGGATGAATTCACTCAGATCGCCGCTGCCGTCATTCCCGATGGCCGCTTCCACCTGGAACTCGATCCGGACGACAAAGACGGCCAGACCCTGTTGTTCTGGTATCCCGCCGTCACGCCCACGACCAACGACTACATCCGCTCCGCCGTGAAAATCGAGTCCGGTGCGAAGTCGGCACTCGACCCCCATATTGCGGCAACGGTCACGCCATATATTGCGCAGGACTTGCCCGCGCTGGATCTCACCGTAAGCAACGTGACCACCGTAAAGCCGGAGCGCACCTTCTGGGACAAGGTCATCATCCTGCATGGCTTGCGGCAGTGGCACGACCGTCGCGGAGAACTGCGGCACGGCGGGCAGCGCGTCTCGCGCCACTATTACGATGTGCACCAACTGATGCAGGCAACCGCATCGCCCGAGTGGCAGGCCGATCAGGCACGCCCGATAGATTGCGCTCACCACGCCAGGCTTTTCTTCGGCAGTGCCGACCTGGGGCTGAATGCCGCCGAACCCGGTACATTCACGCTCATGCCCAGTCCGGCGATGTGTGAAGCACTTGCCAAAGACTACGCAGCGATGGCCGGCATGGTTTTCGGCGAAGTTCCACAGCTTGACGTGGTACTTGCCAACGTCGAGCGATTCGAACAGATCGTCAATGGGACAGCGAAGGCCGTACCGCTCGTGCCGAAGGAGTCGGCTCTGTGAACGACTATTTCAGCGACCGGGAAAATGGGCCGCGGGCGCGAACCGAGCTGGTGATTTCACCCGCCGTCTGGGCGGGCTTGGTGGCAACGGTACAGGCCCTGATCAACAGCGGGGCCTTCGGGTTGCGTTTTCCCGAGCGCTGTCCAGATGGACAAGCCGTTTGCGGTTGCGATACGGATGCTCTGGCCGCTTCCGTGATTGCGGAGATGCCGGGGTTGGCTTGGCCGCTCGAAACCACGTGTCTGGTGGAAGAAGGTTTCCTATCGCAGCGAGAGCCCTTTGCGCCGGACACGCTGCTCATCCTGGATTTCATCGAGTTCATCTACGCTTCGGTGGCGAAGCCGATTCCCGGGAAACACCACGATTTCTTCAGCCACCACCATTTGACCTTCGACCAACACTCGGGACAGGAAGAGTTCCGGGCGACCGTAAATCGCATCTTTTCGCGCAACGGCGTGGCTTTCGAGATGTTGTCGACCGGCCGCATCGTGCGCGTGCTTCCGCCGGTGCTTGGGGAAGATTTGAAGCGGACAATTTTTCGGACTGGAGACCGGACCCTCGATAACATGCTGGAGGAGTGTCGGACCAAGTTTTCTGACCGGAATCCTCTGGTACGGCGCGAGGCCTTGGAGCGCTTGTGGGATGGGTGGGAGCGCCTCAAGTCTCTTGCGGACCCCGGCGACAAGAAGAGGTCTATCAAGATCATTCTCGATGCCACCGCTGCAGAGCCATCACTCCGGGCACGACTGGAGGGAGAGGCGACAGAATTGAATTCCATCGGAAACAGTCATCTCATTCGTCATTCAGAAGTCAATCAAGTGCCGGTCATCGATGTGGATCAGGTTGACTACCTGTTTCATCGCCTGTTCGCGATGATCCAGTTGGTATTGAGGAAAAAGGGCTCCACATGAGAGATGATCCGGGGCGGCGGGTCTTGGTGGTGGAAATGTTGGCTGGGTAGCAGGCCATACGCTTGCAACCTACGCCATCAGCGTTAGGCTGAATCCAGGAGGCAGACATGAGAAAACTCATCTTCATCGGATTCATCGCGCTCGGCGCCTTGATTGGGTTGGTCACTGTTGTAAAAAGCGACTGGGAAACCCGCTTGGTCATGATGGCCGTCGGTGCGCTGGTCGGTACGGCCATTGGTGGCGGATTGACGCGAATGCGCTCCAGGCCTCTGCCGAGAGAGTCTTCGTGGTTGGACCAGCCGCACGGACACGGGACGCCGGAGGATGAGTTGGTTCGGAATTACTGGCGCGATCGGGGGCACGCGCCATTCATGAAGCCGCCTGAGGCTGTCCCTGATAAGCATATGTTCGACCCTGACAGACTCGGCTGACTACTTTCGCAGCAAGTCCTTCACTACATCCTTTGCGTTGTCGAGTGTCGCTCCGGCGTCCTTACCGACCTGCTTGCCTGACTGCACCAGTAGCGATTTCTTCGATGCAAGTGTTCCGTCATCGGTCTTGATGATCTCAGCCTTGGCGTCGAAGTTCGCACGGCTTGATTCTGCTCCGGTGCGGATTTGATCCCCGTGGGTACGAATCTCGTCTCGAATGGGCGATGCCGTGGGGGCGGTTCCCTGCGATGGCTTGGCGTTCCCAAACCGTGATGTCTGTTCTCGGTTGGATAGGTGCAGGCCGCCGATATCGGGTGCCAGGGCGGCATCACCTCGCTGATACACATGCTGGTCGCGGATATCGCCAAACGAGGCCGGCAGTGCGGTCCCGTCGGAGAACACCCGGTTCGGGCGAAGAGATCGCCGCGCCAATTCGGATTCCATCAGGGTGTGGGCGGCAGCGCTGTCGCCGCCATACTGCTCAGCATAACGCATGAACATCTCCAGGTTGTGCGGGTCCTGGGCAATGTCGATGGAAATGGCTTCTCCCTTCTCGTGGGCAGCAGATATGCGTTCGGCGAAAGCCGTACGCTCGACGAGACTCGCCTCTGCGCGTTCCGATCGTGCATGCGTGGAGGCCAGCCGGGCAGCCATTTCATGTGCTTCGCGGGAATCATTGGCTATTGCGCTCATAAAACTGGAGTCGCGAGACACCCTGTCGCCGAATTGTTTAAACTCCGCCAACTGTTCGCTACTCAAGGAACTCAAGACTTTCCGCTCGTCGGCCGTCAGCGACGATTGGTAAGCCTTACCTCCGTTGGCATGGACCGATGCACTCGCAACTCCGGTATTCAGACCTAATCGCCCTGATACGCCAAAGGCGATGCTGGCAACCTGAGATTGCGATAGACCTGTACTATCGGCGACACCTTTGGCTATCTGATCCAGCCTGTTCAGTGTTTCGCCCATCTGCTCGAAACTGCTGGACGTGGAGCCACTGCTGCTGCGCGATGAGCGCAGCTTTGTCAGCCCCCGGGAGAACGCTTCCGATAGTACGGCCGAGCGCTCAGTGCTGGCTGCGACAGCTTCGTTTCGTGCGGCGTCGGCTTGCCGACTTGCCTGCACCACATCCTGCTCGGACACCCGCATCGAAACCACCCTCGACGCAAACCCCTGGTTGCGCAGCAGACTGACTGCAGTCCGTCCGGTCAGCGCATTCGACGAGAACGTGTTCCCACTCAGGTCGTTTTGCCAACTGCTCATGAAAGCTGAGGTGCGGTTGGGCGCCAGTTGCATCTGATCCATCCCCACGTTCCCCATGGAAACGTTGCCGACGGTCGCGGCCGACGTTCCACCCGAGATCATCGCCTGCAGGCCCGACAGTCCACCGACCAGGGCCGTCCCGAAATTCTCCATGCGCTTCAAGGCCGCCCAGGCGATGAAGGGGATGCTGATGGCGAGGTAGCCGACGACGGCTTCGCCCGAGATCGCCCGCGAGTAGATCGTCGAGGCAGTCTGCAGGGCCAGCGCCTTGGTGCCGGTGCCCAGGTCCGCCGCGGCTGCCAGATCGTAAGCCGCGTAGATCGAAGCCATGTAATTGAGGATCGCGTAGAGCGGCGGCCAAAGCTGGATCCAGATGAGCACGGCCGCATAGCCCTTGAAGGCCAGCATCGTCTCGCGTCCGCTGGTGAGCAGGAGCAGCAGTACGAAGAGCGGGAACATCGCGTAGGTCACCGCCTCGACCACATTGCGGAAAACCGGCAGGGCCTGCTCGGCCACCTTGCCGTAGTTGAGCCAGGTCGCGTTCTGCTGGGCCACCGCCTGGGCCCGGCCGACCGCCAGCACCATGGCTGCCGGATCGTTGACCTTCTGGCCGACGATCTTGCTGGTGTCCTCGATCGCGTTGAGCACCGCGTTTTGCCGGATGAGGTCGGCAGCGGTGGCCGCGGCGGTGGCGATACTGTTCTTGAGATAGGCCTGCTGGATCTGCCCGGCGATGACGGCTGCGGCAGCGGCACCGGGCAGCGTCGGGTTGAGCTGGAAGGCCAAGCGCCCCTGGATGCGGGTGATCTGCGCCGGCAGTCGCCCATTGAGACTCTGGTACACGTTCGGGCAGGTGTCGATGCCGACGCTGCCGCCCGCGGCGGTCAGCGTGCTGAAGCGCGCCGGATTGGGCGAAGCCATCAATGGCCAGACATCGTCCGAGGCGGAAAAGGTGGCCGGATCGAGGGTGCCGTCGATCAGGTCGTAGGTGGTGCAGTTATGGATGAAGTTGATGAGGTCGGTGCGGAAGGCCGGGTCCTGGAACACCACGTTGCCGGTCTCGCGGATCAGGCGGTTGCCGAACATCAGGCCGTTTTGCTGGTAGGAGAGCTCGGCGGGCAGCGCGCCGACGCCCGGAATGACCTGGAACGCCGTCTCGAAAAGCCCGGTCAGCGTGTGGCCGATGGTGCTCGTGAGGCTGCCCAGCACGGCCACCCCGAAGGGCACGTTGTCGACCACCTTGACCGCGGAGCCGCCGGTCTTGTCGATGATGCCCACGGTCACCTTGGGTACGATCAGCACCGAAAAAACCAGCACCACCGTGCCCAACCACTTCCAGCCCTGCAATTTCTCGGGGGCGAAGGCGTAGGCGATCAGGGCGGCGACGAAGCCGCAGAAGGCGACGGCGGCCACCGCCGCCGCATAGTCGCCCGACGCATGGATGGCCGCCGCTGCATTGAAGACGCCGAACAGGCTGTCGGCATTCTGGTAAGCGTAGATTTCCCACACGGCACTCCCTCCTGGTTCGCAATGGCGTCGGCGTTACTGCGCCAGATAAGCGGCCTGCTGGCCGAGCATGTCCATCACGTGCTGCGGCATGCTGGAGCGCAGTTGGCGTTCGAGTTGTTCCAGGTGGCTAGCCACCGCCCGGAAGGAACCCACCTTCTGGTAGAGCAGGTTCTTCTCCTGCGACAATTGCATGAGCATCGCCTGCGCGCGCTGGCGGATCTGGTTGGCTTGGTCACGTTGGGTCTGCTGCAGCGTGTAGTTCTTGTCCAGGGCGGCCATCCCAAGACGCAGGTTGCGTTCGAGGAAGACGTAGGCGTAGTCGGCGGCGATCACGTCGCGGTACTGGCCGATCAGGCTGTCGGCGAGGCCGGAGCCCGGGATGCTGGTGCCGATGGACAGCATCTTGTAGACCGGCTCGGTGGTCTGGTTCACGAAGCCGACCTCGGTCGAATTGTTGGGGATGGCGGTGCGTGTCGTGATCTTCTCGGCGATGGAGCGCATCATCGCCTCGACCTTGGCCGTGAAGGGGGTGTGGGTGTACCCGGTGTTCAGGGTGACCACGTCGCAGTTGGTGTAGTCGTTGCACTTCAGCACGTGCTGGATGACATCCGTGCCGCTCGCCGCACTCTGGCCATACAGCAACTGGCTGATCGACGTGAGGGTGGGCGCGATCGGCTCGGGGTCGCGCGCCGATTCTTCCGGGTAGTAGATGATGGTGCCGACCAGGCTCATGATCAGCTCGCGCTCCTGATCGTCGAGGTAGGCTCCGGTGTACTGCAGCGCTTTCCAGGTGAGGTTGCCGACGAAGGGGGCCTTGTTCTTCACATTCGGATCGGTGGAGGAACGTGCCGATGCCAGGATGCTGGGCCGGTCGGAACCACACCGCCGGCGCGCCGCATCCCGGTCGCTCTCCAGGCCCATCTCGACGGCGAGGTCGGCGCAGGTTTCCTGCGAGCTGTAGCCGATGGATTCGGCGGCCGTGCTAACGATGGCTTTGGCGGTCTCGCACGAGTTGATGCGCGCGTTGTTGATCCAGGTCTCCAGCCCCTTGGCCCACTTGGTGAGTCCTCCCAAGAGGGGTGACACCGCTTCGAGCGCCAACTGGAAGGCGATACCGGGTAGGGCGGCCGTGATGTTCTTCAGCATGTTCTTGAACTCGGTCGCCGAGAGGTGGCTGAAGCTGCCGCCGAAGACGTCGATGCCACCGCAGCCCGCCTTGGCGCTGGGGAACTGGATGGCCGTGAGCTGATAGACCTTGTTGGGCGAGCGCATCATCAGATTGCCGCCGGAATAGGTGTTGAAGGTCTGGCCGCGGAAGGCCCCGGGGGCCGTGTAGTTGCCGATGGCGCCCAGGTTGTTGAACATGTCGTTCACTTCCGTGTTCAGGTCGCCGGCGCGCAGCGGCAGCGGCGAGATCACCAGCAGCAACGCCAGCAGCGCGGCGGAGGGTCGCCACAACGGGGGATGGTCGGGGTGGTTCATGGGGCCTCCTGCGGCAGGGCAAAACGTTGCATCGTTCCGGGCAGCATCGCCTCGGCCTGCGGGCCGGACACGACGGCGATGCGTTCCAGCAACTGGGATTCCGAGAGCACGCCGAAGCCGATCGGCGTGATCTTTCCGGTGAAGGGCTGCGCCAGGAAGACGGCGGGTACCTGCGCGACCTTCAGAGTGGTGGCGATGCCGTTGTCCGGCCGCGCGTTGGGGAAACCCGGCAGCGGGCCGCCATCCACGCTGATGGCCACCACCTGGATGCCATGGCGCACCTGGAAGGCCGCCAGGGTCGGTGCGAAGGCGTGGCAATAGGGGCAGTCCGAGCGGTAGAAGAAGAACAGCACGTGGTCCTTACCCAGTTCGGCGATCGAGCGGGAGCGATCCACCCACTCGGTCTGCTCGAACACCTCCAGCGCCTTGGCGTTGACCGGCCGGCCTTGCTGCGTCGGATCGAGTGCCGGCGTGGCCCAGGCGATCTGCTGCGCCACGTCGGCAAAATAGGAGGCGCGGGCGACGACCTGGGACTCCAGTGTCATGTAGCGGCGGACATTCGCCTCGGTCGGCCGCATGATGGCGATGTTGCGCGTGTCCTCCAGCGTCTTCTGCAGGCGTTCGAACTCGACCAGTTCCGGAGCTTTCGAGGGCGGAGCCGATGGCGCCGCGGGCACCACCTTGTCCGGCAGCGGCGGACGTTCCCGTTCCTCGTGCATGGGATCCTCGTAGAAATGCCAGCCGCGCCAACTGTCGGACCAGTAGCGCTCAGCAGCATCCTGGGCCGATGCGGCGCAGGCGCCCAGCATCGAGGCCAGCGCTAGCAGCGAGCGAATGGGCGGGAGGAACGCGAAGCGCTTCATGCGGAGCCTCTACCTCAGGGATTGCGGCGGCCGGCCGTCGAGGCAGTAGTTGATGCCGAAGTCCATCGTCTGCCGGCGCGCAGTCGTGGCACCGGGCAGGAGAACGCCGTCTTGCCAGAACGTGACCTTCAGCCGGCTGCAGCCGGGTTGGGCGTAGCGCTTCTCGGTCGTCACGTCGATGAAGATCGGCGAGGTGGCACCGAAGCGCCTCGTGATCGCGTCGGCCATCTCGCCGGTGAGGACGCCATGGGACTGCCCGTCGGTCGCCTGCAGGGCGGCCAGCATCACCGGGCGCGCATCGGGCACCGGCGTGCGGAGCACGTCGTCGGCAAGGACGGGCCACGCGAGTACGGCCAGCAACGCTGCAGCATCGATGAGCTTCATTGACATCTCCCCTGTCCGTAGTAGCAGGTCGTCAGGCGCGAGGCGTTGCTGCCCTGAATCGTTCCGACGTTGGGCAGCGTCGGGACGATGGAGGCGTAGAACTCCGAAAGGTCCATGGCGGCGAAGTCCAGGCTCTGCAGTTGGGCAATGGTGAAGCCCGAACAGTCGGGATTCTGGCCGGAACCCCAGGCCTTGCCGACCTGCACGCGGCCCTGCTCGTTGACGATGCGGGCGAGCTTGCTGTTGAAGCAGCACTTGCCGGTGGTGTGCTCGATGCAGGCGACACAGGCGCCGAGGATGCGGATGCACGACGAACAATAGGTCCCGACGCTATGGCACAGGCCGGCCCCTTCCTTCATGGCGACCTTGCCTTCCTCCTCGTTGCAGGACGACATCGACATGACGATGTAGATCACCACCGCAATGGCGAGCGACCAGGGATCGAAGGCGACCACCAGGCCGTCGCCCGCGTAGAGCACGACTGAACTGGCCGGCAGCGCGGTGCCGTTGATGGCGACGGTGACGCCATAGGTCGTGAAGCTGCCGGAAAAGCCGCCGCTCATCAGCAGCGCCTGCATGCCCTGATAGAGGAACTCGCGGTTGTCGGCGTTCATCAGCACGTCATAGACGAGGCGCGAACCCGTGCCGAACAGGCTCTGGTTGGTCATGCCGGCCCCGGCCGAGTCGGAATAGCAGCAGTTCTTGAAGAGCCGGTCGCGGCATTTGTTTGATTCGCCCTTGAAGACCTGCATGTTGTCGGTGTCGAGGTACACGCCGGCTTCGCGTGCGGCTTCCATCAGCGACATCGAACGGGCGAAGTCGGGGTCGTTGGTGTAGCTGGTGTTGAAGCAGTTCGAGCCCAGGCAATAGACGTTGGCGGGGCAATTCGAGGCGGTGGTGGCGGTTTGGGCGGAGACCGGGCAGGTGTAGGTGTCCTGGTGGATTTCGCATAAGCCCGTCGCGGCGTTCGTCTGCTTGCAGATGCTGGTCGCCGGGGTGCAACCGCTACTCGCCAACGCGGCGCATTCGTCCACCGGCGCGCCCGCGGTGCAGGTCAGGGTGCGCTGATAGGACCAGCAGGCGCGCGTGACCGCGCGGCCGTCGATGGTCTTGGTCGCGGGGCCGTCCACGCAACGGTCGGCGGTGGTCACGGTGCAGCGGCCGCCCTCCGTCAGCGCGGCGCTGCGGTCGACCCAGACGTCGGTCTCGTGCTGCTCCATGGTCGGCTGGACGAAGGACAAGGGCAGGCTCCACCCGGAGGCGCCGGTCAGCGTAGCGGCCCCGGCGGGTACGGCGCAATGCATCCCGCTGTCGTCGTAGATCGCCGTGCTGCCGCCCGGGCAGCCGGCCTCGGCATCGGGGACGGTGAGGGTGAAGCACTGGTCGGCCGCACCAGCGGAGAGGAATTCGCCGGCCCAATAGCCGCTCAGCGTATCGCCGCGCACCGTCCCGGCGGGGCAGGCATAGACCGGCGTGCCGAACTGGAAGGTGTAGTTGCAACTCCCGGCGGTGCAGCCCGAGCCCGGCATCATGACCACTTTGAAGGGGCGCCAGCAGTAGCCCTGCCAATGCGGCGACAGGTCGGTGACAAAGGCGGCCTGGGTGGCCGGTGCCGTCGGCAGGTCGAGGGCCTGCCAGCCGATGCAGGCGCCCATGCCGCCGGCAGCGTAGAAGCGGAAGCGCTGCAACCCGTCGGCGCGGATGCGGCATTGCGCCTCGGCCACCATGTAGTCGGCGCCGTTGCGGTTGACCTGTCCATGGGCGAACCAGGTGCCTTCGGTGCAACTGGGCAGCAGTTCGACCTGGACCGTGAGGTCGCGCCGGGTGGTGTAGTTGCCGACACCGCTGTAACGGTTGCAGACCTTGGTGGTCGTGCCGGCGGGCGTGGTGACCTCGGCGGTGGTGCAACCCGAGTAATAGTCGGCGAGACTGCCCAGCACGCTCGACGGATTGCCGGCGATATCGCGGGCGGCAGCGACGGCGGGATCGTAGGCCGAGACCGGGGTGCGCGGGGTGTTGGCCGAGGTCACGGCGCCGCGCTGGGCCTGGCAGACGGGATCGTCGGTGCTGGTGGCGCAGGCGGCCAGGCGGGCATTGGCCGCCCCCGACAGGCTGGGCTGGCCGTAGTAGGTGGTTTCCGGTGGCGTCGTGGTGTAGCCCGGCACGGCACTCGATGCACTCGGCGTATTGACCGTCCCCCGGATGACGGGATTGGCCAGTTGTCCGGCCGCAGTGCCTTCCTCGAACGGACCGGCGACGGCGGCGGTCTGCGTCATGACGAAGCAGACGAGCGTGATCCAGGTGACCCAGCGGCGCATCGTGGCCTCCTAACTCTTAATCCGTTTCAGGAAGGTGTCGGCGGGCGGGCCGAACCCGGGTGCCGAGCGCCGCATGTGTTCCAGCACGTAGTCCAGGCTCACGTCGCCGGAGGTCCGCAGGAAGCTGTCAGCCGGCGCGCAACTGCCGCTGGCGCAGGCAACCGGGCGGGTGCCGGCACGTATCAGCACGAAGGTCGGTACCCGGGTGACGGCGTAGCGGTCGAAGGCCTGGGGATCGATCTGCACGGCCACCTGGCGGGTGCCAATCAGGCCCTGTACCTGGGCGACGGTGTCGCGCAGCGAGCCGTTGGCGAAGCCCCGGAGGACGATCGAGGCCTTCACCCGCGCGGCCTGGTCGATCAGGCGTTGCAGCGTGGGCCGGGGCATGGAGAGGCTGACGAACACCAACAGCCCGGGCCCCATCGCCAGCCCCTGCGCCTGAGTCATCGCCTCGGATTGCGATGCATAGCCCCGCGCCAGCGCTTCGAGGTCGATCGGGGTGGGGC
>CAMKYP010000049.1 GCA_946477505.1 uncultured Dechloromonas sp.
ACGACGCCTTGCATCTCAAGCAGTTCTTCTTTGGCCATGGCGGCCTCCATTCAGGGGATGAAGTGGTCTGGCGAATGCCAGACCACGCAGGGAAACGGACGCCGGAAGGGTCCGCTTCAGAAATCAGGCAGCCTGGATGTTGCTTGCCTGCTTGCCCTTCGGGCCGGTGGTCACTTCAAAGCTGACGCGCTGACCTTCGGCCAGGGTCTTGAAACCTTGCGACTGAATGGCCGAGAAATGCGCGAACAGGTCTTCACCGCCGCCATCCGGGGTGATGAAGCCAAAACCTTTGGAATCGTTGAACCACTTGACAGTACCTTGTGCCATATCTTGAATCTCCGAGTAAATTACGGGGCATAGCCCCTTGGGTGGGGCGAGATCAAGACGGCGAGGTAAGAATGGGGGAATGGCGCCGCAGAAAATACGGTAACTAAACCAACGAGACAACTACACTACTTGAAATTCGCTGCAGTGCACAATACGCACTATCCGGGTGGATGGCAAACAAATTCCGTCATCACCCCCGAAATAGCACCCAAACGGCTTTCCATCCCGCCGGATTAGCCCGACTCAGGCACCAATACGCAAACCGGTTTTTTTCAGGATGCGCGTCGAATACAGGATATCGCTGCTTCGGCAGGCGGCACCGAGCAAGGCCTGAATATCCCGGGCCTTGGCCATGCATTCGTCCCGCGAACTGCCATGCACCATGGCAAAAAGATTGTAGGGCCAGGCCGGCAACGAACGCGGTCGGCGATAGCAATGCGTCACGAAAGGCAACGACCCGACCAGGCCGCCCAGACGATCGACCTCCGCGTCGTCGACATCCCAGACTGTCATGCCGTTGGCCGTCCAGCCGATGGCGTAGTGATTGGGCACCGCGCCGATCCGCCGGATCAGCCCCTGCGCGAGCATTCTTCCAAACCGCTCGCTGACCTCGCCGGCCGAAATGCCCAAACTTTCACCCAGCGCGCGATACGGCTCGGCGACCAGCGGCAGGCCGCCTTGCGTGGCGACGATCAGGGCCCGGTCGATGTCGTCACCGATCATATCCGGGCCTCCAACTGCATCTGGACGAAGTATTCCTTTTCCTTGGGGAAGGCATGAACCGGAAGGCCGGTATCGGCCTCGATCTGCGCAATGGCTTCGGCAATCCCCTCCGGCTTCTCGGTCGCCAGGACAAACCACATGTTGAGCAGGTGTTCGCGCCGATAGTTGTGCGCCACCTGCGGCAAGGCATTGACCTGGGCGGCGACCGTCTCATAGCGCTCTTCGGGGACGGCCAGCGCCGCCAGAACGAAGGCGCCGCCCATCCGCTCGATCTGGAACATCGGACCGAAGCGTGTCAGCACCTTGTCGTCAAGCATCCGCTTCAGGCGCGCCAGCAGGTCGGCCTCGACTATGCCCAGGCGCTGGGCGGCATCGGCGTAGGGGCGCTCGCTCAGCGGAAAGTCGCCCTGCAGGGTATCGATGATGGCCCGGTCGATGGCATCGAGTTCAGGCATAACGCGCCCCGTTCTGCTTGAAGCGGGTGAGCGAGAAGAGAATCTCGTGCGCGCAATCATCGAGACCATGGCGCTGACGCAAGCCGGCAATGACGGCCTCGACTTCGTCGCGCGCCTTGCCGTGGATCATGCAGAACAGGTTGTACGGCCAATCCGGCAGACAGCGCGGCCGGCGATAGCACAGCGTCACCGCCGGCTCGTCGGCCAGGGCACGTCCCAAGGCATTAACCCAGTCATCGGGAATGTCGTGCACAAGCATGGCGTTGGCCCGGAAACCGAGTTCGTGATGCCGGACGACGACGCCGAAACGTTTGATCGCCCCCTCCTCCAGCCAACTCCTGATACGGCCCAGCACGTCGCTTTCGGAACAACCGATGCGACTGGCGATTAACTGGAAGGGCCGAATGAACATCGGCAGCCCCTCCTGCAGAACGGAAATCAGACGGCGCTCGATCTCGCCGATCGGTTGTGCGGGAGTTACCGGCACGACCGCCACTTCGCGCTTGCGCCTGTCGCCACCGAGCGAGAAACCCAGGTCGATGTGGAACTCTTCCAGCAAGGGCAAGGGCATCAGGCGATAGCCGGCAGCCTGCTCGATGGCGCCCAGCGTCGCCTGCAAGCGCCCCTCGCTGGCTGCCGTCACAACGAACCAGAGGTTGTAGCGATGCTCGCGCTCGTAGTTGTGGTTGACCTCCGGAAAGCGGTTGACCGCTGCCGCCACCGCCGCCAGCTTTTCAGGCGGCACGGCCATTGCCGCCAGCGTCGAGGCACCGATCCGCTTGGGCGCGAAAACCGCGCCGACCCGGGAGATTTTCCCTTCCCGGCGCAGGTTGTCGAGACGCCCGAGCACCACTTTTTCGGCAACGCCCAAGCGTGACGCCAGTTCGGCGAAGGGTGCCGGGCAGAGCGGAAAGTCGCGCTGGAAGTCGTTCAGCAGATGAAAGTCGAGCGTATCGTCCATCAGAAGCCAATGCGCACGGCGCGCGAAGTGAAGAAGATGCCGGAGGGGCTATCCGCCGGAATTTCACCCAGCTTGGCGAAACTCTCGGTGTTGTAGATGACGACCTTGTTATCGTCGCGTGCCGATAGCCAGACATTCTCTCCGCGCGGCGCGAACTCCATGTGCAGGATGCCCTTGCCCGGCTCCATGTTGTGCACGACCTTGCCCGCGAGCGTATCGATGACATCGATCTTGCCGTTATCCGGGAAGGCGAAGTTAACCCAGATCTGCCGCCCATCGGGACGCGCCATCACGAAGACCGGCTGGCCGCGTACCGGAATACGCCCCACTTCCTTCCAGGTGGCCACATCGACGACCAGCACTTCGTGCCGCCCGATCGCCGGCAGGTAGGCCTTGCCCTGTGCCACGGACCAGCCGCGCAGATGCGGCATCTTGAATACCGGCAGCTTTTCCTCGCCGCGACCGTATTTTTCGAGAATCTTGCGGGCGCCCTTTTCCGGCTGCCAGAGGTCGAGCATGGCGACACCGTCCTCGCCGAACAGGCCGGCCAGGAAATAGCGACCATCGGGGGTCACCAGACCGTCATAAGGTTGGTTACCGGCCGGGAAGCGCCGCGTGACGGGTTGCCTCGGATCGCTGAAATCGGTGACCCGGATTTCGCCCCCCTCGAACAAGGCGTAGGCAAACTTGTTGCCCGCCGTATCGGCTAATCCGACGACCTTGGAGAACTGTCCCGGCGCGTATTCGGCCGACACCTCGGAGAGCAGTTCGAGCGTTTCCGCATCGAAGGCCTTGATTCCACCCGGCGAATAGTTCTGGGCCACGACAATGCGGCCATCCTGCGAGATCGAGCCGCCGATGGCATTGCCCGACTGGATGACGCGCTTGACGATCTTCGCTTCGAGCATATCGATCTTGGTCAGCCCGCCGTCGCGCCCGAAAATGAAAGCATAACGACCGTCGCGCGAATAGACGGCGGAGGCATGGGATAGATCGCCCAAACCGGCGATACGGGCATAGGGCTGGCGCGCGGAGGTGTCGACCAAGGTGACGTGGCCGCTCGAACGCTCGATGATCAGCCCCAGATCGCCGGTACCACGCAACTGTGGTCCGGCACAGGCGGCAAGCAGGAAAACGAGGAACAGACTCAGCAGCAGGCGCATGGTTATCTCGCAGGGCGTTATTCAGGGAAGGCGGTCATCAGTTTATTGACGATCCAGGCGGCTTCGGCTTCCGACATGAACTGCTTCCACGGCGGCATGGGCGTTCCCGGACGGCCATAGTAGATCGTTGCCGTCAATCCCTCGGCAGGCTTGTCGCGCAATGTCTCCGGCAGCAAGGGGGGACCGAGTCCGCCTTTGAAGGTCATTCCGTGACAGGAGCCGCAATCCTGGCGAACCAGATGCACCAGCTCCTTCTGGCGCGCCGCATCGGGCTCGGCTCCCCAGGAGGCGCACGATAGGGCGAGCAAGACGAGCCCCAGTTTATTCGGAGACAACGACACTCCCTTTCATTTCCGGATGCGGCCCGCAATGATAGTCGTAGCGGCCAGGCTTGTCGAAACGGCGCGTCCAGCTCTCTTCCGGGAACAGGCGCTCGGATTCGAGGCCTTTTTCAGCCGGGAAAAGGATGGAATGACTGGTTCGTTTCTCGCGATTCGTCCACCGGACGCTATCGCCGACGCCGATACGAACCTCGGCCGGCTCGAAACGATAGCCTTCGATTTTCACGTCAGCCGTTTGCGCGATCGCCGATGAAAAAAGGAGTGCCAGCACAGCCAGCACTCCCCCGTGACAAAAGCACCCGGATCGCAACGTCAGTCTTCCGGATGGCACGCTCATCTCACTGCTTGGCAGCCTTCACGTCGCCGTCGGCACCGAGACCGATGGTGTGACCGAAGGATACGTGGTGGAAACGGCCAGCGGCATTGTCGGCGTGGATGGCGATACCGAAAGGCACGGCCTTGCCCGGAGCAAGAACGGCATTACCGGCCAGCTTGCGGGTAAAGGTGACGGTGTAGGTATCGCCCGCCTTGGCGCCTTCGGCCGTGGCACCGGCCTTGCCGCCTTCCATGTTGCGCTTGTCGGCGACGAAACCGTCAACCGATTTGCCGCTGCTCTTCCACTGCATCAAATCCATGGCGCCGGCGGCCACATGCTTGGTCTTGTCCTTGCCCTTCGGCATACCCTTGACATCTTCATGGCAAGCCGACCAGCAGCCTGCCTGATCGGCCAACGGCACCTTGTCGTTCGGGAACATGACGGTCGCCTTGACCTCGTTGTCCTTGTCCGAATGATCGAAACCACCAGCTGGCGCCTTGAAGGTCAGGCGGACGTAAAGGTTGCTCGCATCGTAGGCGGCCTGCACGGTAACAGGATAGGTCAGCGTCTTCGGGGCTCCCTTCGGCTCCAGTTCCTTGCTTCCCAAGCGCTTGGTATCCAGGCTGAGCTTGCCATCCTCGACGTGGCAACCGGCACAGGTTTCTCCCTTTTTCAGGCCGCTGGCCCCGCTATGTTCGCCCTTGCCTTGAACCCATTCCATCGGCGTGGCGCCCGGGTGGAAAACGTGAATCGTGCTCTTGCCGACCTTGGCCCAGTCCGGGGCGGCGATCGCGGCTTGCGAACCCAGGGCCATGAAGGCACCGGCGACTGCCAGGGAAACGAAATGCTTGTTCATCGTGGTCATCTCCACAAAAGTGATACGAATTCGGCTTATTCAAAACGGCTTCGTTCTGTGCTGCTTCATATGCTACGGGGGCTTGCGCCCCCGTAGCTTTGCCTCAAATCAAACAATCAACAGCCGATCAATAGATGTCGTGCTGGGTGTTGTAGACGTTGAACTTGCCGGTCGGCGTGATCATCTTCGGATCGGTGATGACCTTCTTGACCTTCAGCGTAGCATCATCATAGACCACCACGGCAGACTGGTCGGTCTTGCCGCCCCACAGGGAGATCCAGACTTCCTTGCCGTCCGCCGAGTATTCCGGATGGACAGCGCGCTTGACGGCCTTGGTCGGCGGCAGGCCGGAATCCTTGGCGACGTTCAGGATGGCCTTCGGCTTGGACAGATCGGCCATGTCCCAGACGGCAACCGATTCAGCCAGGTCCTTGTCCGGGTTCTGCGGTGCGTCGGCCCAGAAGTGCTTGGACTTCGGATGGGTCTTGACGAACAGGTTGCCCGGAACGTGCTTCATTTCCTGGACGACCTTCCAGTTGTACTCCTTGTACTTGGCGTACTTCTTGTCATCGGACGGGGTCGAGATCAGGGTCACGACATCGGCGCCGAGGTGGCCCGTCGCCCAGACCGGACCGAACTTCGGATGCACGAAGTTGGCGCCGCGCCCCGGGTGCGGGATCTTGGCGGTATCGACCAGCGCGGCCAGCTTGCCTGTCTTGGTATCGACCGCAGCGATCTTGTTGGAGGCGTTGGCAGCCACCAGGAAGTAGCGCTTGGAAGCATCCCAGCCGCCGTCATGCAGGAACTTGGCGGAACCGACGGTAGTCGTCTTCAGGTTTTCGATGTCGGAGTAATCGACGAGCAGGATCTGGCCGGTTTCCTTGATGTTGATGACCCATTCCGGCTTGATGAACGACGCGACGATGGATGCAACGCGCGGTTCCGGATGGTATTCGCCATCGACAGTCATGCCGCGGGTCGAAACGACCTTGCGCGGCTTCAGGGTGTCGCCGTCCATGATCACGAACTGGGGCGGCCAGTAGGAGCCGGCAACTGCGTACTTGTCTTCGAAGCCCTTGAACTTGGAGGTATCGACCGAGCGGGCATCGAAACCGATCTTGACTTCAGCCACGACGGCCGGCTTTTCCATCCACAGGTCGATCAGGCTCAGGCGACCATCGCGACCGATGACGTACACATAGCGACCAGAGGCGGAGAGGCGGGAAATGTGAACAGCGTAGCCAGTCTTGACGATGGAGCGGATTTCCTTGGTATCACCATCGATCAGGGCAACTTCACCGGTGTCACGCAGGGTGACCGAGAACATGTTGTTCAGGTTGAAGTTGTTCATCTGCTTCTTCGGACGCTGGTCGACCGGAACGATGACCTTCCAGGAATCCATGGTGTCCTTGAAGCTGTACTCCGGCGGCACATCCGGGGTGTTCTGGATGTACTTCGACATCAGGGTGATTTCTTCCTTGGTCAGGATGTCGTCGAAGTTCACCATGCCGCCATCGGTACCGTAGCCGATGATCTTTTCCAGACGCTGCTGACCCAGCTTGAGGGTGCCGCCTTCGGTGACGTTGCCGTCCTTGTCCTTCTTGGACCAGTGCGGCTCGAGATTCTTGCCGGTGGCGCCCTTGCGCAGCACGCCGTGGCAGCCGGCACAACGTTCAAAGTAAATCTTCTTGGCCTGTTCCTTCTCGGCTGCCGTCATTGCCGGAGCGGCCTTGGCGGCCTCCTGGGCAAAGGCGGAACCCATGGCGGCAGCCATGGCGGTCAATGCAAGCATCCCCACTACAGATTTTTTCATCTTTCCTCTCCTAGAACGAAAACGGGTCGCGTCCTTCTTCCCCAAACGCGATGTCCGCTAGGTTGCGCTTCAGCGCTTTCCCCATCCTTGATACTCATCAATCTTTTTCCCATAAGAAATCTCATATATTCAATGCCATATAATCACTAATGACTATCTGACTACTACTTTTGAACTATGTTTTCTCAATTCCTTGATCCACGCTATTGGCAGGTACGAACGAGCGCATTAGGATGCCCGCCCAAAGGAAGAGAAAAACCATGAATAATTCATCGCAATTGCAAGGCGGGAAAGTCTGGCTCGTCGGTGCCGGACCAGGCGACCCCGATCTCCTGACCATCAAGGCTGCCCGCCTCATCGCGCAGGCCGACGCCATCGTCTATGACCATCTGGTCGGCAACGGCATCATGGATCTGGCCCGTTCCGACGCCCGCGTCATCTACGCCGGAAAGGAATCCTCCAAGCACACCATGCCGCAGGGCGACATCAACCAGCTGCTGGTCACCCTCGCCCGCGAAGGCTTGTCCGTCGTCCGTCTCAAGGGAGGCGACCCCTTCATTTTCGGGCGTGGCGGCGAAGAGCTGGAAACCCTGGTCGCCTCCGGCATTCCCTTCGAGGTCGTACCCGGCGTCACGGCAGCGGCCGGTTGTGCCGCCTATTCCGGCTTTCCGCTGACGCACCGCGATCATGCGCAGGCCGTGACCTTCGTTACCGGCCACCTCAAGGACGGGACGGTCAATCTCGACTGGCCAGCCCTCGCCCGGCCCAACCAGACAGTGGTTTTCTACATGGGCATCGGCGCTGCCGAGGAAATCTGCAAGCAGATGATCAATCACGGCCTGCCCTCGATGACACCGGCGGCGGTCATCCGTAACGGCACCCAGGCTGACCAGAAGACCGTACTGGCGACGCTGGGCACACTGCCGCATCGCCTCACCGAGTCCGGCATCAAGCCGCCGGCCTTGATCGTGGTGGGCAGTGTCGTCGGACTGCACGAAAAACTCAGCTGGTTCGAGAAGCGATGAAATACCTGTTATTGCTGGCCGCGCTGTTTTCAGTCTCCGCGCACGCCTACACGCCGGACGAGTTACGCGGCGACTGTCAGGCCGCCGAGGAGCTGTATGCCAAACAGAAGAACAGCGACCCCCTCCAATCGATACGCAGCGCCCGCTGCATTGCCTACGTCGCCGGCTTTGCCGACGGCTATGCAGTCAGCGACTATCTGGCCGGTCAGGTCGGCATGAAACTCAACGCCATCTGCCTGCCCAACGACCCGGATTTGTCGATGCGTCTCGTCCGCGCCGTCGTCATTCATGTCGAGCGCGTGCCGCCGAACACCACGATGAGCACCGCAACGCTGGTTGCCGGCGCGCTGGCAAAAGCTTTCCCATGTACGGAATCGCTTGAATCGAAGAAGTGATTCAGGGATAATCCGGCCTCCACTCGCCCCGGTGGCGGAATCGGTAGACGCAGCGGATTCAAAATCCGCCGCCGAAAGGTGTGCCAGTTCGAGTCTGGCCCGGGGCACCAAATAGCAGTCCAAGCATTACCAAGCAAGTCCAAAGAACCCGCCTAAGTGCGGGTTTTTTATTGTCTTTTTGTCCGGTAACGTCCAGAATGATCCTATGGCAGCCGGACTACAGTGCGTATAACTATACGTATAGCCCGGCCAAAGAAACCGGAGTTACACACATGGCACTGAGTAACACCAAAATCACATCGATACGCCCGGGCGACAGACCCATTAAGGTAACTGACGAAAAAGGCCTTTTCCTACTCGTCAATCCAAACGGTAGCATGTACTGGCGCGTTCGTTATCGGCTCGCCGGCAGAGAGAAAAGCCTTTCACTCGGGATCTATCCCAGTGTCAGCTTGAAGGAAGCGCGAGCTGAGCGAGATGCTATCCGTAGCATGCTCGCCAGTGGAATTGACCCAAGCGCCAACAGAAAGCTGGAGAAGGCGGCAGAACTTGCCAGTCTAACCACTGCCATACGTTTTCTCCTTGATAGCAACGGAGCACTTTCGTTTGCCCTTGGAAAACGCCATCTATCTCTCTCTCGTGAAGAGACACTAGAGCTACGCCTTTTCTTGGACGCCACAAAGGGAGTCGCAAATGGCACTGACTGACACCGCTATCAGAAACGCAAAAGCTCTCGAAAAAGCATTCACCATGACCGACGAGCGCGGCCTATCCATTCAGATAAATCCCAATGGCGGGAAGTGGTGGCGACTGCGATATCGATTCGAAGGCAAGGAAAAAATGCTTTCACTCGGTACCTATCCTGATGTCGCATTGAAAGATGCAAGAGAAAGACGCGATGCAGCCCGCAAGCTGCTGACCGACGGCATAGACCCCGGGCAGCAGCGAAAGGCCAGCAAAATGGCAAAGGCAGGGATGGCGGCGAACAGCTTTGAGGTGATCTGCCGCGAGTGGCTGGAGAACAAGCGCAGCAATATCGAAGAAGCGCAGTACAAGAAAGCACTGGCACGCTTGGAGAAGGACGTTTTCCCTTGGATGGGCAGCCGGCCGATAGCCGAAATCACCGCTCCGGAAGTACTGGCCGTTCTTCGCCGCATCGATGCTCGAGGCGCTCGCTATACTGCCCACAAGGCAAAAAGCGAAATCAGCCAGTGTTTCCGCTATGCCATCGCCACCGGCCGCGCTGAACGTGATCCATGCCCAGACCTTCGCGGCGCTATCCCTACCCCAAAAACGGAAAACCGGCCGGCCATCACCGACCCCAAGGCAGCCGGAGAACTGTTGCGGGCAATCGATGGCTTCAAGGGCACCTTCGTTGTCCGCTGCGCACTGTTACTTGCTCCACTGCTATTCGTTCGACCTGGCGAATTGCGCAAGGCCACTTGGGATGGCTTTGACCTCGACAAGGGAGAATGGCGCTACTTCATCAACAAGACCAAGACCGAACACCTTGTACCACTGGCATCTCAAGCCGTCGCCATCCTGCGAGAACTTCACGCACTGACCGGCCACGGCATATACGTTTTCCCCGGCCGAGATCCAAAGAGGCCCATGAGTGACGCCGCGGTCAATGCTGCACTTCGCCGGATGGGCTATGACACCAAAACAGAAATCACCGGCCACGGCTTCCGCGCGATGGCACGGACGATCCTTCATGAAGAACTGCACTTCAAGCCGGAAGTGATTGAGCACCAACTTGCCCATCAGGTAGCCGATGCATTAGGCACTGCGTACAACCGCACCAAGTTCCTGAAGGATCGCAGGATTATGATGCAGCAATGGGCCAGCTACTTGGACAAACTGAAGGAAGGAGCGGCAGTTATTCCATTCAAGGGCAACGCAGCCTGACAATCCACTCGCTTGCGCCGCCGCATTTCGCACAGCGTCATGATCTCGACACCCAATCTACGAATCCGCCATAAGCGCAAGGTTTGATGCGGATTCAATTGCAAAACGTGAAATATTTAACAGCTCTACCCGGTCGGACCTTTGCAAACCGGAATGGTCGTTATAGGATTACCCCAGTGTCTTGCGCAAGGCACCGCCCAGCGAAGGGCTCCCGATAGCAGCTGTCGGTTTCCGTCATTGCGGAGTAATGCGATTCGCGACTCACCCTCTCCCTGAGGGTTAAGAAACCTTATTCCTATCCGAACAACTTGGCTCTGTCATACCTGAACAGTGCCGCAGATGCATCACCACACACACGAATGGCTGGTGCATCAGGATTTAAGGTAACAAATGAAAAACCCACTGCCTCCGGGCGCACGCATCCTTCGTCTGAAGGAATGCCTGGAGCTCGTCGGAGTGTCCCGCTCAACTTGGTTCGATTTGAACAATCCAGCCTCCCCCAGGCACGACGCCTCTTGCCCACGTCGGGTAAGGCTCGGTGTCCGGTCGGTCGGATGGTTCTCGCATGAACTCGAAAATTGGCTCGAGTCGAAGCGGACTTAACCTACGCAACAAAACACTTGCCCACGGATTTGCCAAACCCGCCGCTCGCTGGTTCGACAGCCAGAATACGCGGCACGCCGTGGGCAAGCCAACTCAAAGGAATTACACAATGAAAGCGAACTCCGTTCACGGCGATCTCGCCATCGACATTCTTTCAGGACATGTCGAACGCAGTCTGCCTCAAGTTCAGCCCGGCAGCTACGGACGCGCCGCTGATCACATTGATCACACCCTGAACTCAGCGCTTAGCACGACAAATACGAGTGGTGAGCAACAGCCCCAGGCACCCCGCCTCCACCCACCAAAATGCTGCGAAAAAGCCGTACGTATTCGGCAACAAAATACCGGCGAAAAAACCTGTACCAACTTAGCGACGGAACACCATTTCATCGGCTTTTCAAAGGGTGTATTTCGGCGTCGACCGCCTGCGATTTTTAGGGGGTGTCAGGCAGGTATTTTGACCTTTCCCGAGCAGGAAAATGGTGCTGAAAACGACAAGTCGGTACATCGCCATTTCTTCAAAATGCCCTCTCGGCAGGACGATCAGTTTTTCGGCCGCACTGGAGCGGCAGGGGAAAACAAGGTAGGTGATTTCTGGGTTTTTACAAGGTTAGTGCAGTTAATGCATAGCAACACCATCACGCAATTTGATTACTCAGTTCAAGGCTAAGGAGAGATCAACATGCATTTTTCGCCATTCACCCCGACGGATATGGATGTCGTTCAGCACATCAGCGAGAACTTCACTTACCCGGTTAAAAACGAGTACGAAAGTAATTACTTCCATCTAAGCCATGACATTGGCCTCCCTGAAGTCATTCAAATGATGGTCCGAATTCACAATCTGGTCGAACATCTCGCGAAGTCGGCACAAGAAGCCGTCAAATTTGAAACGACGATTCACGAGAAACGTTTCCTGGAGATCACTCCCCCCGGTGAGGCGCTGTATCACACGCTTCTCCTACCTCATCGTTTCGCGCATCTGCCACGTCAGCAACTGAGCGAAGCTCTTAAAGCCTGGGACGACGTTTCGCAGCGCATTCTCGGCCCGACTCCAAATTTTCAAGGTAACCCGATGCGCCCGATGAATGCTCAGGGGGTAACCGAAGGCGAGTTGATGAACGCCCAACTGATCCGAATTCGTGAAGCTACTGGTCGAAAAATTTATAAGTCTGAACAGTTGCGGCGGAGCAAGGAGGCGCAAAAGGCCTGCAATGCCAAGACCAAGCTTGTGGATCGACTGCACGAACTCCATCCTGGGCTGTTTGGATTAAAGATCGCCTTGATGTACTCGCAAGATTTCGCGGGGAAAGTCCGGCTGAAGGAATCTACTGAACACATTCAGAAATTGATGGAAGCGCTGAACAACGACCTTTGGTTTGGCAAGTCTGTCGGGTATATCTGGACTCGGCACTACCTGTCCGAGGCCGGATACCGCTACAACCTGGTTCTGTTGTTCGATCCCAGCATTACACCGGCCCACACAATCGATAGCAACTACGTACTCCAGGAATGGCAGGCGAGTACGAAAGGCGCAGGGCTTGACTGCTTATTGGCTAACTACGTCCGCAATGCCGATGAGCTGTTTCACGATATCAAATGCTCCCAAGCAGCGGAACGGTATATTCGGCTGAGCCCAGACGCGACCTTTCCCCATTATGGGGTGAGCGAGTTGCCAAGCGCTAAATCGCTGTCGGAGCTTGAGCAGGAACCGCCTACCCACTTTGGAAGTCGTGGTGAATTCGGCGGGAATGACATGCAAGATTTGAGTCTCCCTCTGAACAACCGCTTCACGAAGTAATGTTCGATCGACACCGTGCAATACGCTCGGTGTCGATCCCCCCTCTGCACACTAGGAGACTAGACTGTTGACGAACAGCGACAACGACTTCTTTTGGGAAAGAAGGATTTGCGAGTGGAGCTATCAGGATGCCATGGAACCCAGCTGGGAGCCTGGGCAAGTAGTGGTAGATCAAGGGAAGCGGCAGCATTTTGCTTTCCTGTTTGCAGACCTCCATAGCTTTCTCGATGAACTGGTATCGGATACGACAATCCCTTTCGTTCCTCGAGCCTGCACGCGTCGTGGCGGCGACTATGACTTCTCGTCATTGGCGGAACGCTACTTCACCAAGATTCCGGAGTTTCTGGAGATTGTCGAATGCATGCCACCACAGCTTCTTTACAGCGAGCACATTGAGGCGTTCATCGCTTGCTGCAAGGACATGGGGCTGTTTGGCCAAACGCTGGACTGGGACGATATCTGGTTCGCCCCCAGCCTGACATATCCGCAATTTGGTAATGCTTCGGCGGCTGAGTTGTTCAATTTGCTGGTTGCCAATCTTCGTGATCGCTGCCAGTCGCAGAAAACCCAAGCAAGGGCACGAAAAAGGCAGAGCGAGGCTGTCGAACGTGCGGAGGAATACGAGTCTTACGTCGACGCACTTTTTAAACAATGGACTCGCCTCGTTGTGTTGCGCATCGACCTCGAATACCGGCAAGAGTTCAAGGATCAGATCGGCATCTTAGACGCGCTCGCCGATTTGAAACGGTTTTTCAGCAACCGGCGACACAACTCACTTTTCGCAGAACGACGTGGCTACATCGCAAAACTAGAATATGGCGTTCTGAAAGGGCTGCACTTCCACCTCATCCTGTTCTTCGATGGCTCAAAACGTGATGGCAGTAAAGACGTTAACCTCGCGAAGGAAATTGGTAAGTACTGGGAAAAGGTAATCACGAAAGGGCGTGGTAACTACTGGAACATCAACGCCTGCAAGAAGAAATACGAGCAGCGTGGCCAACTGGGTATCGGCGTAATCGAAGCACGGCAGACGAATTTGGTCGAGAACCTGAAGCAGCGAGTAGTCGGCTATCTCTGCAAATCCACGCAATACGTCACCCTTAGACGGCCGGAAGCACAAAAGGCCAAGCGCACAATCAAAACCATTCGACGTGGCAAATTCCCTGTTGAGCCGCCAAAAAAACTTGGGCGCCCACGAAAAATCCAAGTGCCACCTTGAGGCCATTGACTGTTCCCGAGATACGGCCCTCCCCCCAACGCCCCCATTTAAAAAAAACTTTTCGAAGCCTCTTATGAGAGAGATGCGCAGCTCTGCCTAGAACCCGACCGAGACCCTGTTAAACGTCGATGGATAGGCAGATAGGTGTGCAGACGATACGAGCTGCACATCGGAGATGTTCGCATTCTCTCGGAGATTTGAAGAGTTTTCCGGAGGAGTTGTGATGATCAGGATCGATAGTGTGTCGGCGCGCGTTTAAATTTGACCACCTGTGCGCGTTGAATTTTGACCAG
>CAMKYP010000050.1 GCA_946477505.1 uncultured Dechloromonas sp.
GGCACCAAGCACGGCAGCTTTCTTCACGATCAGCTTGTTCAAGCGGTTCTCCTTTTGGTGGTGTTCGAATTTCTACGGAATCAAACGTACTGGGTGAGCCTGATGTTCGCGCAAAGACAACGGCTGTTTCATCCCCCGAATGGGCTTCGTCACCCAAATCCAGCGCACAGGAAACGCGCTGTAAACGAAACGACCACCTTCCCTTACGGGAGGTGGTCGTTTCATCGTCACAAACTATATTTTCGATGCCTGCAGAGGGCCTAAGTCATATTCCGCCTATCCGTTCAAAGCAGATAAAGTCAGCCGCTCACGGAGTGCTGCGGCATGCTTGAGCGATCTGGCTGGCTTCCAGAATGAGGAATCGCCGCCCTCCTGTCCAGCAAAGCGCTCCATGGCAGCGAGGATCGAGCCAATGCCGATGCTGTCGGCGTAATACATGGGACCACCACGAGAACTGGGAAAACCGTAACCAGCAACGTACACGGCGTCGATGTCGGGAGCACTGATGGCGGGAGCGTCATCAAGAATACGCGCCCCTTCGTTGATCAGCGCGAAGAGCAGTCGGTTCACAATTTCTTCGTCGGTGACATTCCGCTGAATGGCACTGGTTTCCCGCAGTGCTGCCTGATCAATGCATCGACGGCTCGATCTGGATAAGGCGTTTTATCGCGCCGTTCGTAGCGATACCAGCCAGCGGCAGATTTGCGGCCGAAGCGTCGTAATTCGCACAGTTTGTCGGCAATGCGCGAGTAACGCATGTTCGATTCTTCAACGTAGTGGCGACGGCGGATGGCCCAGTGGAGGTCGTTGCCAACCATATCCATCATACCGAAAGGTCCCATGGCCATGCCCCAGGCTTCGAGTACCGCGTCGATGCGTTCGACGGAGCGGCCTTCGTCGACCAGAAACAGCGCTTGGCGCCAGTATTGGTCGAGCAGACGATTACCAATCAGCCCGTTTTTACTGCCGGAGAAACAATCACGAGTGTATCGAGCGCCTTACCCAAGCAGGCTACCGAATTCAGGACAACACCGGCAGTATGCTGCCCCCGCAAAACCTGAAGCAAAGGCATCTTGTGAGCCGGACTAACAAAATGTGCAACCCGATCACATCCTCCGGCCGGCCGGTGAAGGCTGCAATCACAGCAATATCAAGCGTCGAGGTACTGGTCGCAAGAATAGATCCGGACTTGAGCACCCGGTCAAGCTTGCGGAAAACATCTTCCTTGGCGCCGATTTCCTCGAACACCGCCTCGATTACCAGATCAACATCGCGCACCGCCTCGTAATCGAGGGAGGCACCGATCGGGCTGATTCGGTGCCGGCACTCAGTTTCGTTCAAGCTTCCTTTCTCCGATTCCTTCTCGTAGCGCTCCGTAATCAGGAAAAGCGCATTGTCGAGCGCGAATTGCTGCCGGTCGAGCAAAACGACAGGAAATCTCTGGTCGGCAAAGGTCATCGCGATACCGCTGCCGATGATGCCGGAGCCCACAATGGCTATGCTGCGTATTTCGCGCATCGCGCCATCACCCGGCGCATTTGGCAGATGTGCCGCTAGCTATGCGCATTTCTGCGCGTAGCGCAGTGCATCCATAGAGGCGGGCGATGTGCTCACCTCGCCGCGCCTGGTCGTACTGCAGCTGATCCATGTTTTACCCCCTCGGAGCTCGCGTCCATCCTTGATCCTGACTGCTGCCGCCAGCTATAGCGGACGCATCTCCGACAATGCATCAGAGCACCCCGGCAGCAAGGCCTGGGTGCTCCCTGTCTTACTGCCCTTCCCGGCGCAAGGCTTCCGGTTGGAAGTCGACCAGCTTGCCTTTCTGGTTGAACATCACCGTACCCTTACGGTCGTTGTCCAGCCCCTCCATGGAATAAGCGCCGTTATTCAGGTCATGGTAGGCACTGAAGCGCGAAGAGGTAACAAGGGCATCGTAGTATTGAACGACGCCATGCATCGACACCCGCCAAAGATCCCCTCGACTATCGTAGTTATCGGTCCAGACGATATTCCAGCTGTCCTCGTCAACCAGGAAGACACGCTTACTGTAGTTGTGGCGCTGTTCAGGCTTGAGTGTTGCCTCGACGACCCAGACACGATGCAGTTCATAGCGAAGAAGATCCGGATTGAGATGATTTTTGGTCAGGATCTCGTCGAACTTGTGGCTTTTCTCGCCGATCTTGTAATCGTTGTACGGGATGTACATCTCCTTCTTGCCAACCAGCTTCCAATCGTAGCGGTCCGGCGCACCATTGAAGGCGTCGAACTGATCGTGGAAACGTAAACCTTCGGAGATTTCGTTAGCTCCGTCATACGCAACGTTTGGCGCCCGCTTGACCCGGCGCTGTCCGGTGTTGTACTGCCATGCCGAACGGGCTTCCTTGGCCTGCTCAACCGGCTCGTGGACAAGCAGCACCGAACCCGCCATGCTGGCAGGCTCCAGAACGCGCTCCTTATAAAACAGCAAGCGATTCTCCTGAGGCTTATCCATGTTCTGGTTGAAAATCCGCATATCTTCCACCACGGTGAGAAAGTACTGACCGTTCGGACGAACCGGAGCAGAAACCTGCTGGCGAGCCATACCACCGCCCAGATAACGCAGCAAGTGGTTCCAGACCACCTCCAAACCATTCTTGGGAATCGGGAAGGGAGTCGTCGAATTGACGCGTTTGCTCAAGCCAAAGCCATCAAGTTCGATCTGCGTCGCTTCCTTCTTGACCGTTTCGGCGATGTCCTTTGGCACGGCGGCGGTGCGGCGAGTCTCGTACACCGGCATCTTGAACGTCGAATACTTCTGGAACATGGCAACCGCGCCGGCAGGCAGTTGATCCTTGTACTTGCCGACATTGGCCGGAGTGATGGTGAATTTGGGCTGATCAGAGGCGAAGGGGTCGCAATATTCGACGCCCGGTTTGAAGCAGGCGGGCGGGGTGGTCAGACCACCCGTGTATTTCGGGATTGTCCCGTCCTTGTTGCCGGCAATTTCGCCACCCAGTGGCGTGAGGTCCTTGCCAAGTCGCGCTGTCTCTTCGTTGGTCAGCTTGGCATAGGCCGGAATTGCCATGAATCCAGCCAGCAATGCCACAGCAATACCGTTTTTATGCAGATTCTTCATTTTTTCTCTCCAAAACTCAAAACTTGTAGGAATAGGCCACACTCAGGTTGTCGTGATCCCTGATCTGGTTCCATTTCCCGGCGTAGGTTGTGTAATTGGTATTGATGATGTGCCTCTTATCGAGATTGAACTCCATGCCCAGACCAATGACCCTCCGGTCTTCCTGGAACTGACCATCGAGCGATACACCCTGAACGTCATGCGCGAAGAACAGACTTGGTTTCGCCACCCAGCTCGTGCCAAAAACGTTCGAATAGGACAGTTGGCCGCGCATGCGATAACCCCAGGAGAACGGGGTGACAAAACCATCGTTCTGGCACCAATATCCAGCCGCCAAGTCAAGACAGGCAGTCCTAACCGTACCGCCGGCATCGTTCGCCGCCGGTCCGCCGCGACCGAACCGCGGATTGCCCGCGACCCTGTAGTCGGGAACGTTGTTCCATTCGAAACCGACTTCGCCCAGAACGACCAACTGGTTGGCGCCGAGGTGGTTGGCCAGGTTGTCGAAGGTCTTCAGGCCGTTGACGGTGAACTGAAACTTGTTGAAGCGCTCGTAGAAATCAACGGAAACGACCTGGCCGATGCTGTTGGCAAACTTTCTCTTAAACACAGAGTTCAGCGGCCCCGCAGAACCCAGCGAGTTCTTCATGTCCTCGTCGTAATAATTGACCGGAACGCCCTGGTGGTAGCTGAGTTCCGAGCCAATCGACCAACCAAAGATATTGGTCGCCGCCGAGACGCCATACACCTTGATGTTATCAACATAGTCGAATTGCATTGTTGCTGGCGTAACACTCGTAACGCCAGCATTGCCCAACAGCGAAAGATAACCAGCAACGTTTAACGGACTGGTGGTTGCCGCCGCAACCTGAGCGCGCGCACTGACGCCCGGCAGGGTCGCCGAGACATTCATCGCATACAAGCCGAATTCGGTATCGAGCTTCTCAACGGGGAAGCGCATTGCCAAGCCCCAGGCACCCGCATTGTTCGGCGTATTGCCTTCCGCCTGGTTAACCGAGGCAATCGCCCCCTGCATGGTCGCCAGGTTGGCACTGGCGCCCAGACCCTGCGCCTCCATCACATTACAACGCCCTGGCGACGGCCCAATGGTCGAATGCGTCATGTTCCAGAAGGTACCACAGTAATCGACAGCGCTCGGCTCCCACTTGAATTGATAGAAACCTTCAAGCGAAACTCCAATCGGCAAGGAGATACCTCCCTTCAAGGCCAAGGTTGGCAACAGTGCCTCCTTGACCTCCGATCCGGCACGCCGGGCGGCCGGCACGTCAATCGCGTTATGGAGATTGAGACCGCGAATAAATAGCCCTTCCCCCCAATTGACGACCTGTCGGCCCAAGCGCACCTGCGATGGTGCGTCGCTGATTTCGAAATCCTGGGAAATGTAGGCGTCCAGCAGGGCAACACCGGAAAAACGGGACATGGTCGGCGCCCCCGAGTCCGACAGAGAGTGATCCGATTGCGCGGCAGGATTCGACGCTGCACGGGTTCCACCCCATGCAGCCATGTTGCCCCACGGCACATCGCCATGTTTCAGGGCTTGGTCATACCAACCTTTGGCACTGACCACGATGACGGTATTATTGCGTCTCAGAGTCAGTTCGCTCAGGAATTTGTAAACCTGAGAGTACATATCGCCTTTCTGGTAATTCAGGTTCCCGACTTTCTTGCCATTACCGGTAGCCGGATAGCTGCTTGGGCTTCCGCCAACCATACCGAAGGTGGCCGCATTACGTGGCACCAAGTCGTTATCCGGATTCTCCGTCCGCCAGGATGCGCCAGCCGATAGGGTATTCGTCCAACTGCCCTGCCAACCGTTCTCAGTTTCAAACTGAACGGCTGATGCTTCGCTCGCGAAGCACGCCATGACAGCTGTAGCAACAACTGCCTTGTGATGCCTGTTCCTTTCTACCTTCATAGTCTCCGCCTCCTTTGGTGGTTTTACATCACGTAATATTTGGTTCGTCATCCCAAGCTCAGCAGGCCTTGTGTTTTAAACGTCTTTCCCTCTCGATGCTGCCGCCGGACGCACAAACCATGCAGCTAGTGCCGGCAGCAGGAAAATGGCGCCGATCATGTTCACTAGGAACATGAAGGCCAACAAGATTCCCATGTCCGCCTGGAACTTCAGTGCGGAGAAGGTCCAGGTGATTACCGAGATGGTCATCGTCACCGCAGTGAACACCGATGCCGTGCCGCGCTGCTTCAGGGCAATTACGTAGGCTTCCTGCAACGAATGTCCACGCCCCTGCATCTCGTGCTTCATCCGTTCGAACAGGTAGATACCGTAGTCGACGCCGACGCCGACACCGAGGGCGACGACCGGGAGCGTGTTGACCTTGACCCCGATACCGAGCATGGTCATGACCGCGTTGCACAGTACGGTGACGATACCAAGCGGAATCACGATGCACAGCGTGATGGCCAGCGAACGGAAGGTCAGCAGACACAGTCCGGCAACCGATGCGAACAGCGCCAGGTTGACCCACTTGTCGGCAGCCGCGACAGCTTCGTTCGTAGCTGCCATCACCCCCACGTTGCCCAGCGCGAGCTTGAACTTGACATCGTCGGACGGATTAGCAGACTGGAAATCCTTGACCTGATCGACAATACTGGCGATGGTCGTGGCTTGGTGGTCCCGTGTGTAGATCGAGATCGGCATTAGCTGGCAACCCGGCGTCATGAATTCGTTGCCATAGCGGTTGGCCACCTTCACCCCTTGCGCGATCTGCGCCTTATCCTCAGGGATGGTCCGCCACTTAAGGAAATTTTCACCGTATTGCTGGGTGCCCACCTTGATGATGCTAGCCATGCCGACGACGCTCTGCACGCCCGGGTTTTGGCGCATCAGAAACTCGAATTCGTCCATCTTGTCTAGCACATCCCGGTCCGTGCAAGGCGCGTTCATGGTTTTCGCCTCGACCAGCACCTGCAACAGGTCAATACCGATGTTGAACTTGCTGGTAATGACCTCGATGTCCTGGTTATAGCGGGAGTCAGGACGCAGCTCGGGAACCCCCTTGCCTAGATCGCCGATCTTCAGATCGGTAGCGATCAAGCCGCCGCCGACCAATAGCCCCAGACCGATCAGCAACGCCGGAATACCACCACGACGGGTTGCGAGCGGCCCGATCCGCTCCCACAGTGCATCGCCCGCCGTCTCCTTGCCAGCGAGTTTCTGCGCTGATTTGGCCGAAATCTTCATGTAGGACAAAAGGATCGGTAGCAGCATTTTATTGGTGACGATCATCACCGTGACGCCGAGTGTTGCGGTCAACGCTAATTCGCGAACGATTTCGATATCGACGAAGGCGATCACAAGGAAGCCAAGTGCGTTGGCGACCAGCGCCATGGCACCCGGAATGAACAATTTGAGAACACAGATACGCGATGCCGTGACCCCATCCGCCCCCTTCAGCGTTTCCAGTTTCCAGGCATTGGTCATCTGCACCGCATGCGATACGCCAATCGAGAAAATCAGGAAAGGGACCAGGATTGACATGGGATCGAGCACCAAGCCAAGTAGCGGCAACAGGCCGAGCAGCCAGACGACGGGAACCACTGCGCAAACCAACGCCCAGGCAGTCAGCATGGATGAACCGGAATACCAGCGAAGAACCGCCGCGGTAATCAGGAAAGCGACCGCGAAGAAGGCCAGTACACCATTGGCGCCGCTTGCGATATCGCCCACCGATTTGGCGAAACCGATGATGTGCAATGACACGGCACCGTTTTCATATTTACTGCGAATTTCCTCCAGGCTCTTGGCCACCTCCTGCAGATCGAGCTTGCCCCCCGTCTGCGGATCCTGCTCCTGCAATGCCGCCACCACCATCGCCGCAGTATGGTCATTAGCAACGATGCGCCCGATCCACGACGATTTGAGGACGTTTTCGCGCACAGCGGCCAATTGCTCCGGCGTTCCCGCGAAATTGGAATCGATGATATTGCCACCGCGGAAACCATCTTCCACCACCTCGTGGTAGCGAACATTCGAGGAGAACAGCGAGGTAACCGAACTACGCTCGACGCCGCGCACGAAAAATACGTCGTCGGTCACTTTGCGCAGCGTCTCCATGAACTCCTTGTCGTAGATGTCACCTTTCTTACTCTTGATTGCGATGAGCACCTTGTTGGCACCACCAAAAGTGTTCTGGTTCTCCAGGAAGGTCTGCATGTACTCATGTTTGAGCGGCAGCATCTTTGAGAATCCCGCCTCGACCTTGAGCTGCGTAGCGAAATAGCCAAGTACGATGGTGATCAGCATGAAAAGCAGCAACAGCGGCTGCCGCAGACGGAAGATCCACAGTGCCGCCCGACCAATGAAGTTTGAGGAAAAGTCCTTCTCGCCCAGCCCTGGTTCGTCTTCAATGTGTACGTGAATGCTCATGGGTGGCTCGCTTTGTTTAATTTTTCAGGGTAGCTAGATCGAACGGGCGGATGCCGGAAGCACCGACAAGCAGTAACACCCCCGCTTTCGTCTCGACCGCCTGAGCAATATCGCCACCACTCTTGGCGGCACCTGTCTGAAAGCTGGCACCGTCGTCGCTACTGACGGCGACCAAACCGTTATTGCCAACTAGGACAATGCGGCCGTCAGCGAGGGCTGTGCCGCCATTCACCGCGCTGACGGTATTGAGAGGAATGCGCACCCAGGAAGCCCCGGCATCAGTGGAGCGGAATACATTGCCGCGCATGCCGTGCAAAACGACAGTTCCCTTTTGGCTGACAACCGCTCCGAAAAACGAGCCTTCATACGGAACCTCAATTCGCTGCCAGGACTTTCCTTCGTCAGCCGACTCGGCGAGCGTCCCTGACTCACCAACGAGAAGCAGCTTCTTGCCCAGGCGGGCGACTTTCATGATATGACGGTCAAATTCCGCATCACCACCCACATTTGGTGGCCCGGTACGGGAATTCTCCTGGAGCCTGAGCAGCTCATGTTTCCAGGTCTTGCCACCATCGGTGCTTTCCAGATAAAGCCCGAAGGTGCCGTAGGCGACGAAGCGGTTGCCGCCCAGCGAAGTGACGCCTAGCAGCGAATTGCCCACGGCAGCTTCGACAGCGACCGGCAGCCAAGTCTTTCCACTGTCTTCGGTATGAAACAGCGAGCCAGCATGCCCGACTGCGACGCTGCGTTCTCCTTCGCCGAAAGCAATGGCGGTCAGCGTGCGGCTGGTCGAGGTTCTTTGGACCGACCAGGATTTTCCATCGGAATCGGAGGCCCAGATCAAGCCACGTTCGCCGACCGCGAAAATACTTTCTCCATACTTTCCAATATCCAATGCCAGGACGCGAGTCGGGTCGATACGAACCGACGATGTGGACACACCTGCCGTCCGGGCCTCATGGCTCAAACCAAAGCTGAGTGCCATTGCGGCGACAACGAGCAATAGTTGCCTTGTACTTTTCATTTCAGTCTCCTCGCGACCACCCTGATTGCAGCGATCTGCTTTATATGCACCTCGTGCCGTCAAGATATTCCGTTTGCCGTACACGATTTCGTTGATGCGATATTTGCCTTAAGGCACCCTGGAAGAATTCATCCAACGGGGGCACCGTTTTCCCGGGCCGCTCCTAGCGGCTCGCCGGGCAACAACGCACAGGAATGACTCAGCTACATGAACATGTCTGACCAGACCTTGCCACCAGCCACGGCTGCCCAGATCGCGGGGCTCTTACCGGCATCCTGGTTCAGAACGTGTGTGGTGTCGAAGTCGATCGACCTCGTCGTTCCTGCCACTCGCCTTTCGTTGCCCAGTCCGAAAACTAGCGCCAATCCCGTGACAACAATCAGCACACTTTTCATTTAGGTCTCCTCGCGACTACCTTGATTGTGGCAATCTGCTTTTATTTGCGATCCATGCCGTCGATACCTTTTCGGTTTCAACGTACGATTCCGTCGATGTAATATTTCTCCTTAAGACACCCCGGAAGAACCCCCCCAACGGGGGGGGCTGCCACCTCCGCCCCTTTCAGGGGATACAGCCGAATATTGGCCACAATAAATTTGCCGTAGTGACCGTCACCGGAGCAGCCTCCGTTTCAAGCAATGCAGAATAAAACACCGAGAAACTTCAAATATTGCTCTGTTCGCTGCTTGGGTACTCGACAACAGCGAGTAGGCAGCGACGGGAAACAAGCGAACATCATCTTTGGCGACAGCATTGGACATATCATCTCCGGCGCAGCCGACGGGCCGCCCAGGACGAAGAGCCGCTGAAGCCCGAGCGGAGGGAAACCACGGACGATGGGCGCGACCAGACCGCCATTCGAATTGGCCTCTAGAAAATCCCCTTCGCCGAGAAACGAAACAAAACGCGGGAAGATGCCCTGTTATCCCATGGTCGGCCGAACATCACCAACCTGCTGACGGCCCTCTTCGAACGCTAAGATAGCGACGTGAGAAGGGCATGGGTCGAAGGCAAGGGCTGTGTCCATCTGCCGGCCTCGCACCTTAGGCAGGAACATCTGGAGAACTTCAAGGAATTCTCGCCGCGCCCGTGTGCGGTCCAAAGCGACATGACGCGCATGACCATGAAAGCCATGGACCGGGTTGAAGCCGGCCGGCGGATTGGCGTGAACTCAGTCTCCCAAAACGGGGATTTTTTCACCCCACCGCCGCTCAAGCACCGTTCAGCAAGGACTGGGCCCTGGCCGCTGCTTGAGCCCGATTATCGACCTTCAGCTTGGCATAAACATGCTTTAGGTGCGACTTGACTGTTTCTGGTGCAATGCCCAAGGCACGGGCAATTTCCTTGTTGGAATTACCGTCGGCTACCAGCTTCAGGATATGCTGCTCGCGCGGACTGAGCATTTCCCCCGTCGGACTGAGATTCTCCTTCTGTTCAGCGTCCACGCGGAGCAGTACGCTTTGCAACTTGCTGAGCAGCGGCAATATATCGGCCGGCAAGTGCCCTTCGACCAGAGCCAGAAGGGGCGCTGCCGATATGGGCTGATCGATGATCGGACGAACCGCACCCGACTGTGCCGCCAGACGGCAGGCTTCGGTGAAAATCCGACGCGCCCCATTTTCGTCGCCCGAACGCAGATAGGCGAGCGCCAAGGTCGTATTCAAGCGCACCTGCTCAACCACGTTGCCCAATGAGATGAGGATTGGCAGTTGCGGTTCGATTGCCTCGATGGCAGCTCGGTCGCGTCCTTCCCCCATACGGACCCAGGCTTTCGCCAAGGCCGCGTGGCGGACAATCGCCAGTTTCCAGACGCGGGACTGCTCCACCTTCGAGGCCACCAGAGCTTCCAGTCGCTCCAAGCATCCTCCGGCCTCGGCCACACGACCATCTTCGACGGATATGCGGACACGCTCAACCAGCATGGCCGCCTCGGCACGGTACAAATGCCGTGCCGCAAACAGCCGTTCCGCCTCGGTCAGGATACCCCGCACGCGCTGGACATCACCGGTGAGCCGGGCTTGTGTAATCGCGACTCGATATGAGCCGATCACACAATCCGCAGATCCCACAAATGCAATCGCATTCCAATGTGCAGAATAAGCCTTGAATGCCTCGTCCAGACGGTTCTGCTCGTAGCGGACGAGCGCCAGCCTTCCCGCTATCAGAGCCGACACTATGCTCACTCCATCGTTGCTGGAAGTTCCCGCCTGCATGGCCTCTTGCAGATAGTCGACCGCCCGGTCGAGATGGCCTTGCGTAAATTCTGCAGCGGCCAGGAGGGTCAAGTAGTAGGTCGAGGCGATCAGATAGCGGTCGCTTTCGTTCGGCCTGCGCTGCAACGGCGGGTTGGCGTAGAGGCTCTGCCACCGGCAGGAAGCCAAATGTGATGCCGCGACGACAGTAGTCAGGACATTCCGCACCCAGCCATCCAATTGGCCACCCTGCAAGCATTCCGTCGCAATCTGGCCGGCCTTTTCGCTTTCGTCGGCGAAAGCGACCATCATCGCGCGCAGTGCCCGGCACTCGACACGAATTGCCTCCGCTTCCTCGCCGGTTTCCAGCTCGATATCGGCCTCGACGCCGCTGAGCAGCTTGCCGGCTTCCTCGATGGCCATCCCCAGGCCTAACCCCCAGGCCAGAGCCAAGCGCAGGCGGCAAGGGCTTTTCAGGACGTAGGCATGTAACTGGCGCTCCCAGGCCATCAGGGTGAGCACATCGCCGGATTCGACCAGGGGCATCGCACACTGGTTGATCCAGTCCAGCGCCTGGGCCGACTCCCCGGCGGCCAACGCATGCTTGACCGCGTCCGCCCACAACTCACGCGTCGCGTACCAGTTCGCGGCACGGTTGTGCAGGGTGACGATCTCGGCATCGAGTAACCCTTGCAGACGGCGCTGGAGATATTCACGAAAGAGCGGATGAAAGGCAAACCACAGGTCGTCCGGGTCAAGAGCGCCGAGAAATAGCTGCTGCCGCTCGATGTGGTCGAGCATGGCCTGTCCGTCGGAACGCCCGGTCAAGGCTTCCGCCAAGGTGCCGGAAATGCGTTCGACCACCGAAATACGTAGCATGAATTCGGTCAATTCGGCCGGCAAATGATCGAGGAGTTCGGCAAAAAGACCAGTGATCGGTTTCGACAATCCAGAAAGCCGGCGCAGGTAGGTCGACGTGTCACGTTGTTCGCGCAGCGACAACATCACTACCCGCAGGGCGGCAATCCAGCCTTCGGTCACCGAGCTAAGGACCCACAAATCCTCGGCCGCCAACTCGACGTAGCCCGCCTTGCGGACCAGTTGGGCGGTTTCCTCAACATCGAAGCGCAAGGCCGAGCTGTCGATATCAAGCACCTCGCCCCGGGCCCGAAGCACGGCCAGTTCCAAGGGCGGCTCGCCACGACCGAGAATGACCAAGTGAAAATTCTCCGGCGCGTGGCGCAGCAGCATCGATATATGCTGGTGAATCCGCTCGCTGGTGATCAGGTGGTAATCGTCGAGGAAGAGAAAAACCTCATCCTGCTGGGCGGCGATATCGTTGAGCAGCGTCGCCGATAGATAGTCCACTGAGCGCAGAAGCGGGTTGGGAAAATTCTGGCTGACGTTCCAGATGCTCGGACAGGCCTTGTGCAAGGCAGCACCGATATAGAGCGGAAAACGGTCCGGATCGTCATCCTCGGCATCGATCGACAGCCAGGCAACGCGGGCGCCACTGGCCGCCAGTTCGTCAGTCCACCCCAGCGCCAACGTCGTTTTGCCACTGCCTGGCGGCGCCTTGACCAGCGTGAGGAGCCGCCCCCTGCCCTCAACGAGCAGTGAGTGAAGGCGCGGGCGCGCGATCACCCCGCGCACCCGGCGCGGTGGCTGGAGCTTGGTAACGAGAAAAGGAACGTTCGTGTTTAGCACGCACGCCTCCTTTGGCCACGGCAAAACCAGGCCCCTCTGCTGAAATGAAGCCAGCCACTCAGTTCAATTGAGTTGCGCAATGTCTCTTTGTCTCCATGTAATACCGGCCCATCGCGATTCGGCGATCGATACCGATGAAGGACTCTTCGGTCCACTTACTAAAGTGACCAATAGTCCAATGCCTGCCCCGTCAGGTCAAGGCCTCACGCTCGCGAGTGCCGTCCGATGGCAAGCGCCGCGCATGGCCTCTGCGCGCCTTGGCCCAATCCGTCCTGACTCTGCAAAGACCTTCTAAAAGCCTTCCTCGAGCAAGGCCGGCTGGTAGGTTTAGAGCAACGACTATCGGGCAGTATGCTCGTCGAAAAACAGCCCAACCGCCCACGCTAGGTGGGCCGGGCCAGAGTCGTGGCAGGTCTCGAACCGACGCTAATTTCGAACCAGGTCGTCGAGAAATGCTTGGATGCCGTGTCGAAACTCTTGCGCAGCTTGCCCGAATGGGCAATCCACGATCTGAGCTGGCCGCATTCCTAGCGTGAACGACTGTACCTAACGACGCTTTGGACGATGAGATCGGGCAATCGGCAGGATGATTCAAGCGATGGCGATGATAGAGCCGTCAACCTCCCACCTACCCGGTGCCCCCCATTGTGGGGATAAAGCTCACTTGCGGCCGCGTGCAAGATGAACGTGGTTGCCGCGCCAGCGTCGACCGCACAAATCATAACGAGGATAACAAGCAATGGAGGTTGGAGATGCCTCGCTTTCAGAAAACAAACAGAATCCGAAGCGGCGCCCTGCTGGGTCTGTTCCCCTTGTGCCGGCGCCTACAAATTAACCCCCTGACGCTGCTGCGCCAGGAGCGGCTGCCCAACGCGGTGCTGCGCAGCCCCGACCTGATGATTTCCTACGAAAGTTTTGCCCACCTGCTGCATCTGGGAGCAAAGACGGCGAACTACCCCCTATTCGGCATGGCGCTGGCTGCCTATCAAGGCCTGAATACCTTCGGCCCGCTAGGTCTGATCACCGGCGACTACGACACCGTCCAACACAGCCTCGAAGCAATGCAAAATCACTTGTACTTCAACCACCAGGGCGTCACCAGCGCGTTGCGCGTCGAAGGAAGGGAAGCCCGCCTCATCATCGATTTCAAGCTGGAGACCGACATTCCTTTGGAACAGCTCATTGAACTGAGCATCGTGTTCAGCTACAACGCACTCCGTGAAATAGCACCGTCCGGCATGGAAAGTACTTGCCTGCATCTGGTCCACCGCGCGCGTGCTCCACTCGATGAATACCGCAAGCACGCCCGCGCACCCATCCTGTTCGAGCAGGAAAGCAACGCCATCGTCTTTCCGAGCGCCATCCTCCGCCAGCGTCCTGAGCCGCCTTCGGCCGAAATCGGGCAACCCATGGAATCATTCCCGCAAGCCCAGGTGGGGGATCACACGAAGCCGCTGGCGCACACGGTCACGGCCTTGATCCACGAATGCATCCAGACCGGCGAAGCAACGCTGGCCGCCATTGCCTCCCTGATGAACACGCATGTGCGCACCCTGCAACGTGAATTGAGCGCCGAGGGCAGCGACTTCAGGACGCTGCTCGACGCAGCCCGATTCGAGATCGCCTGCGGCGCCCTCGAACGCG
>CAMKYP010000051.1 GCA_946477505.1 uncultured Dechloromonas sp.
CATCGCTTTTATGACGACCTACCAGTAAATGGCCGGTTGTTCAGAGAGTCCCTAACGCGTCAATTTACAGATGGGTTGGCCGGGTGCTTACGGTTAGTTCGTTAGATTGAACGTAGTGGCTGCCAATGCGAGGGATATCGTATGGATTTATGCCAATTGCAATACTCGCGTATGTCCGTAATTCGCCACACACCTGACGCACTGTTGGTTGCCCCCCAAGGTCGGCTGTGGCCGACTTCCGGTCCTCGGCCTACACCTAGGGAACATTCAATGGACTCAGGGTAGCACTTGAGTCTTTCGTGGGCGCCCAAGTTTTTTTGGCGGCTTGACAGGGAACTCGCCACGTCGAATGGTTTTTATTTTGCGCTTGGAATACAGTCCTTCAGGCGGTCTAAGGCTCACGAACTGCGTGGATTTGCACAGATAGCCGACCACTCGATGCTTCAGGTTATCGACTAGATTCGTTTCCGAGGCATTGATTACGCCGATACCAAGTTGGCCGCGCTGCTTGTATTTGGCCTTGTTGGCATTTATGTTCCAGTAGTTGCCACGCCCTTTTGTGATGACATCTGCCCAGTATTCACCAATTTTCTGCGCTAGGAGAACGTCTTTTCTGCCATCACGTTTTGAGCCATCGAAGAACAGGATGAGGTGAAAGTGCAGGCCTTTCTGGACCCCATATTCCAGTTTCACGATGAAGCCTCGCTGATCTGCGAAAAGTGAGTTGTGTCGCTGGTTGCTGAAAAACCGTTTTACATCGGCGAGCGCGTCTAGGATGCCGATCTGATCCCTGAATTCCTTCCGGTATTCGAGGTCAATTCGCAAAACTACGAGCCGAGTCCATATCCCAAGAATTGCATCGACGTAAGACGCGTATTCAACCGCACGTTCCTCAGCCTCGCTCCGCCTTTTAAGAGCTCTAGCTTTGGTTTTCTGGGACAGGCAGCGGTCGCGAAGCCTGGCAACAAGCACATTGAACAGTTCAGCCGCCGACGCATTTCCAAATTGCGGATAGGTCAGGCTGGGTGCGAACCAGATATCGTTCCAGGCGAATGTTTGGCCGTGTAGTCCCATGTCCTTGCAGCAAGCGATGAACACCTCAATGTGCTCGCTGTAAAGAAGTTGTGGTGGCATGCATTCGACAAGCTTCAGAAACTCCGGAATCTTGGTGAAGTAGCGTTGCGCCAACAACGTAAAGTCATAGTCGCCGCCACGATGCGTGCAGGCTCGTGGAACAAAAGGGATCGTTGCATCTGATACCAGTTGATCGAGGAAGCTTTGGAGTTCTTCAAAAAGGACAGACAAATCCCGTCGCGTCCGTTGATCCAGCACTACTTGCCCAGGCTCCCATCGATTTTCCATGAGATCCTGATAGCTCCACTGGCAAACCTTTTTTTCCCAAAAAATGTTGTTGTCGTGGTTCGTCAAGGTTTAACTTCCTCGTGCGCAGAGGGAAATTGACACCGAGCGTAATGCTCGGTGTCAATTGAATAATTTACGAGAAGCGGTTGTTCGAAGGCGCATTCGACGCTTGCATGTGATTCCCGCCGAATTCACCACGACCAAGGTTGGTAAGCGGCTCTTGCTCAAGTTCAGACAGCGATTTAGTGCTTGGCAGTTCGCTCACACCAAAATGGGGAAACTTCTCGTCCGGAATCAGCCGAAGATACTGTGCCGCTGCCTTGGCACATTTAATTTCTTGGAGAAGCTCATCGGCATTGCGGAAACAGTCAGGTAATACGTAGTCAAGACCTGCACCTTTCGTACTTGCTTGCCATTCCTGGAGCACATAGCTTCCGTTGAGTGTGTGGATAGGCGTCATTTCTGGATCAAACAACAGAACGAGGTTGTAGCGGTAACCTGCCTCGGACAGGAAGTGCCTAGTCCACGTAAACCCGACAGACTTACCAAACCAAGGATCGCCTTTCAACGCCTCGATCAATTCCTGAAGGTGCTCAGCCGAGTCCTTCAACCGTACTTTCCCCGCGTAATCTTGCGAGTACATCAAGGCGATACTCAATCCGAAGAGCCCTGGATGGTGCTCTTTCAGCCGATCTACGAGCTTGGTCTTGGCGTTGTAAGCCTGTTGAGCTTCCTTTTTGCGCTGTGAGCGTTCAGATTGACGGAGGGTGCGGCCAGTGGCCTCGCGAAGTCGAATGAGAAAGGCGTTTAACAACTCCCCTTCCATTACCCCCTGAGCATTCATCGGAAGCATAGGGTCACCTCGAAAACTTGGAGTCGAGCCGAAAATGCGCAGCGTGACATCTTTCCAGACCTCAAGTGGCTGGCTTAGTTGGTGACGTGGTAGGCTCGTGAAACGGTGCGGCTGGAGAAGCGAGCGATACAGCGCATCTCCAATGGGGGTGACTCCCAAACAGTTTTTCCCGTGAATCGTCGTCTCGAATTTGACAGCCTCTTGTACTGATTTCGCGAGATGTTCGACGAGGTTGTGAATCCGGACCATGGTTTGAATGACTTCGGTTGAGCCAATGTCGCGGCTGAACATGAGGTAATTGCTGTGGTACTCGTTTTTAACCGGGTAAGTGAAATTTCCAGCGATGTGCTGAACGATATCCTGATCCGTCAGGTTGTATTGCGAAAAATACATGTTGTTCCCCTTAACCCTGAACCAAGTAATCAAATTGAGTGATGGTGTTGCTAATGATTAACTGCGTTAACAACAACTGTTTACAACCCCAGAAATCACCTGACGTGTATTCCCCTACCGAGCCGGTACGGCCGAAAAATTGAACGTCCTGCCGAGATGGTATTTTGAAGAAATGGCCATGTACGGACTTATCGTTTTTGGCACCACTTTCCTGCTTGGGCGGAGCAAAAATCCCCGCCAGATACCCCCAAAAATTCGTTGGCGGTCGACACGGAAATACATCCTTTGAAAAGCCTGCGAAATGGAACTCCACCGCTAACTCAGTACATCCTTTTTGGAGGGGATTTTGCTTCGGAATTTGCTTGATATTTCGGCAGCCTTCCAATGTGCTGGTGAAGTGCTTCTGGATGTACTGATGCCCGCCCAAGCGCGTCGTGCCGGGTGAGGCCGTCAAAGAGTGATCGTTGCGCTCTGGACGAGCAGAGTTGCGACCGTAGTTGGCGACCTGTGTATGAGGTTGTGTGCGTTCTGCCTGCCCACAAAGCAGGCTGACGGCCAGTTCGCCGTAAAGTGATTTCATTTCCATTGTGTGATTCCTTTGAGTTGGCTTGCCCAGAGGGGCAGACATACTGGTTGCCGAACCAGCGAAGAGCCGGCTCGGCAAATCCTTGAGACAAGTTGTTTGTCGAAGGGGTGACTGCCTAGGTACGCTTGGACTCTAGCCAGGCGATCAACTCATGTTCGAACCAGCCCACAGACCTGGGGCCGAGACGAACCCGGCGTGGGCAAGACTCGTCGTGCCTGGGGGAAGTCGGGTTGATCCAATCGAACCAAGTCGACCGGGAAACGCCCACAAGTTGCAGGCATTCCCGCAGGCGCAGGATGCGCTTACGTGGAGCTTCGGGGTTTTTCATGCTTAACCTTATCCTTCGCACACCTACTCTGAAGTGTTTGTAGATGTGCGTTGGCGTTGTTCAGGTATGACAGACGCCGGCTATTCGGATAGAAAAAAGGATAGTTGTTGCCTGCGTAATCAACCTGAGCAGGCTATTTTGATAGCATGAATAGCGTTCCCCGCGTGTAGGGAACATAGGGAATCAATGTGTGAACCCATTAACCGAAACGGGAAAACGCCAGCTTGCGTTTGATAGTACCGTTCAATGGGTTATGTCGTGCGCACGACGCAAGTCAAATTCTAAATGGTCCGTTTCGGTCTGAAAAGGCCTTCGAGAGAGGTGCCATGAAAAACTTCACACTTTTATTGGTGTCAGGCAAATAGTATGATCGGATCGCGATCCCGTTTAGTGCTCCGTTCCTTTAGCTGGGGCTGGTGTTGAACCACTTGGCTCATGTGGATTGTGGCTGTCGCCTGACTGCAACAAGATCAGAAACGGGTAACAAAACGGGTAACCGCCGCGTGCAAAGCTAGAATTTTCACCATTTGGCAAAGGTCTTGGGTGCCTATTTCGGTTCTGCCCATCTAATACGAAAGCCCGCTGATTCGTCAGCGGGCTTTTCCGTTTACGCCCTCGAAAATGCCTTGGTGTACTGAAGTGGCTCCGGGACGAATCTCTATCTTATTGTCATCGGAACAGGCTGGGCTTTGTGCTTTCTGGTGTGCTCAAACACCAACCAAGCCAGAAAAAATACCTATTCCGCGGCAGCATCCGAGGTGCAAAAGGGGCAACTTCACTCGCATCAAACCGTTACTGCCGCTTGCCAGGGGGGCATTAACTGCCCCGGCTTTCCTCGATACGCTGCAGCGGGTGGAAATACGGCTTCTGTAACTTGTCTGGAGCGGTGTCGTTTACTTGGAAGTACGTGCCTTCGGACGGTTTTCGGGGTGTTCCAGCCAATTCACCAGTTCGCTGGCGCTCATCGGATGGGCAAAGAAATAGCCCTGAATATTGCTGACGCCTTCTTGCTTGAGAAAGTCGACCTGTTCTTTTGTCTCGACCCCTTCGGCAATGATGCCTACGTTGAAACTGGACCCCAGGGCAAGAATGGCGCGGATGATTGCGATATCGGCCGGGTTGGCGGGAATGCCATCGACGAAGGATTTGTCGATCTTGAAGCAGTTGATCGGGAAGAGCTTGATGTGCGATAGCGATGAATAACCGGTGCCGAAATCGTCTACCGCCAGTTGTACTCCGAGTTTGCGCAGGTCGCTGGTGATTTGGCGTGCGATATCACCGGATTCGAGCGCACCTTCTGTGATTTCAAGTTCGAGGCGCGAAGGATCGATGGGGTAGCGCCGGAGCGTTTCGGCAACATCAGCCACGAACGATGCCTTCAATTGGCATGGTGCGACGTTAACCGACACTTTGGGGATGAAGGCTCCCAGTGTTTCCCAACTCAGCAGCTGGCGGCAGGCTTCGTTTAGCGCCCAGAAGCCTAATTCGCCGACGAGGGCCAGTTCTTCAAGCGTTGCCAGGAAATGCGATGGCGGCAAGATGCCGCGCGTTGGATGGTTCCAGCGGGCCAGTGCTTCGACGCCAGTCAGGGCGCCGGTGTTGGGATCGACCTGGGGCTGGTAATACAGGACGAACTGTTGCTCATCCAGCGCGTGCCGCAATTCGCTGGTCATCATCAATTTTGAGCTCAAATCCTTCGACATCTCCTCCGAATAGAACTCAAGGCAATGCCCGCCGCGTTGTTTCGCGCCATACATGGCGGTATCGGCAGCCGTGATCAGTTCCTGCGGCCGGGTCCCGTCGTTCGGAAACAGCGAAACGCCGATGCTGGCAGTGGGGATCAGTTCGTGCCCGGCAAGGTGTATGGGTTCGGCCAGGCGGGCCAGCAGGCGGGCGATGGTGTCGCTGACCATGCGCGGATTGGTCATGCCCTCCATGGCCATGACGAACTCGTCACCTCCCCAGCGGCCCAGCAAGTCCTGTTTTCGGCTTACGCCTTGCAGCCGCTCGGCAAGCAGCTTCAGGTACTGGTCGCCAATGGCATGCCCCAGCGTATCGTTGATGATCTTGAACCGGTCGAGGTCAATGAACACCACCGTGCAGCCTGTCCCGTGACGTTTGCAGTGCTGGAGGCGGTTGTCCAGGCGTTCCGTGAAGTTCATCCGGTTCGGCAGGCCGGTCAGGGAGTCGTGGTTGGCCATGTAGAACAGGCGCTCTTCGGCCTTTTTGGCCTTGGAGATGTCCGAGAACACCGATACATAGCTCTGGACCTTGCCGTTATTGTCGAGTACGGCCGAGATGCTGCCCCATTGGGGATAGATTTCGCCGTTCTTGCGTCGATTCCAGATTTCGCCTACCCACCGATTCTTTTCATTGAGCAGTTGCCAGAGTTGCTCGTAAAAATGCGGTGTATGGACCCCGGATTTCAGCAGGCGCGGTGTCTGGCCGATTGACTCTTCTGCGGAATACCCGGTGATTTCGGTAAAGGCGCGATTGACGGTGGTGATTCGTCCGGTGGAGTCGGTCACCATGACGGCCTCAAGCGCTTCCTCGAACATGACTTCAGCCGCAAAATTCTGTACCGACGGCGACTTCTGAAGCTTCTCGCTGAACACCACCACGCAGCCCTTGATGCGGCCGCTGTCGAGCAGCGGCGTGCAGATGTATTGCAACGTGAGGGGCGGGCGATCATCGCCATCGACAATGAGCCGAGTGCCCTGGCGGGTTTCTCCGTCATGCAGCGTTGCGATGAATGGACAATCAGCGTGCAGCGCCGAGATCGGCTTACCCGATGTTGCCGGGCAAAACACCGTACAGCAAAACTTGCCGATCATTTCATCGTCGTTGCCGAGAATCTTGGCCGCCGTTTCGTTGGCATAGATGACATGCGCTGCTTCGTCGAGGCTGACGACACCTTCGCCGGCCGCCGCGAGAATTTGCGAATTGCGCCGATGTACTTCCTCGATTGCCAGTTGATAGTTGTAGCGTTGAGTGACGTTGCGGGCGTTGATCAGGATTTCTTGCTCGCCATGGGCGCCCAGCGTGTTTTTGAGGGCAATTTCGATCCACAGCGGCAATCCGTCGACGTGCCGCCCCTGCATAACCTTGGTACTCACCGTGCCCAGGGTTTGCAGTGAGTCGAGCAGGTTGTGGATCGTCTCGCTGCTTTCATTGAACACATCGCACAGATTCATGCCGATCAGGCTTTGGCTGTCGTGCCCGAACAGTTCTTGGCAGGCCGGGGAGGCGAAGCAGAAACTGCCGTCGAGGCGCAGGCGGGCAATCATGTCCGTCGAATTCTCGGCCAAGAGGCGGTAGCTTTCCTCGCTGTGCTTCAGTGCCTTTTGCGCCAGGACCTCGATCAGCGCGAGCGACAGGGAGTTGGCTGCATCGATCTCTACCTGCGACCAGGGCAGGGATTTGTCATGGTAGGTCTGGATCCAGGTGTCGAAAGACTTGCGTGGCGAGATGCGTACGCCATCGGCATCGCGGATTACCCGCTTGTGCGGATTGCCGGCCCAGCGCAGCGTACGCAGGATGCCCGGCCGGAACCAGATGACGAAATCGTTCATCTTTTGGTCCAGCGGGGCAACCAGAATGCCACTCGCCGTCTCGACCGATTCGCCAGGTGCCGCCTCATCGTCGAGCAATTCGGCGACATTGTCGGTGCAGAAAACGGGGGCGACAGGGTGGCGCTTGAGCTTGGCGACCAAGCGGTCGATGATCGGTTCGGACGGAACGTTGCCAAGCCGGTGGCGTTTGCCGTCGATCGTGACGATGGCGCCTTCGGAACGAACCAGGCTCAGGAGCTGGTTCTTGAGCAGCACGATGACCGATTCCAGATCGTCCGACGCGCGGATCAACTTGGTCAGTTCGTAGAGCAATTCGCGTATTTTGTGGCGCAGCGCATCGCGCTCCAGGGTGTCCATGTTGATCAGCTTGAGCGAGACAACACGGCCAATGAATTCATCGAGTTCGCGCGAACGCAGATTGACATAGCGCGGCGACAGATGGTGGCAAGCGATCAATCCCCAGAGTCGATCGTTCTGGACCAGCGAAATGCTGAGGCTGGAGCGGACACCCATGTTGCGAAGGTACTCGACATGGACGGGAGACATGCTGCGCAGCCACGAGTGGCTAAGGTCGAGCGGAGCCTCCAGATCGCTGATCAGGGGGACTGGTTCGGCGTCGACATCGGCGATGATGCGGACCAGGTTCTTGGTGTACAGCGCGCGGGCCTGCGGCGGGATATCGGATGCCGGGAAACGATTGCCGAGGTAGGAGTCGGCCGAACTGATCTTGCTTTCCGCGATCACTTCGCCGTCCCAATTGGGGTCGAAGCGATACATCATCACACGGTCAAAACCTGTCAGCAGGCGAACCTGTTCGACGGCTGCCTGGGCATAACAACCCAGGTCGGTTTCACTGTCCAGCTTCCACAAGGCATCACGAATCGGGATGAACAGGTCGTGGAAGACGTCGCCGTTTGGGGCGTTCCAATCCTCGATTTCGATGACGGCCAGATTGTCCGCCCAGAAAACCTGGGCATCGTGCGTCCGGAAACCGGCGTCACTGGGTAGCGTGATCGGCCAGATGCGGGCGCCGCTCCAGGGGGCATTGGCCAGCAGGGGTTGCAGACGCTCCACCGTGTCGGTTCCCAGCGCGTCGGCCAATGATCGGCCGATAATCGTCCCGGTCAATTCGGGAAAGAATCTGGGCCAATTTTTGCTGGTGGCGCGAATCAGCAGATTGTCCGGGTTGAACGCCAGCAATAAGCCTGCAGACTGGATGCTGCCAATCTGGTGTATCGCTTCGCTGGCGCAGATATTGAGCGCTTCGGCAATGGTGTGTGCGGACGAGTCGGGTTCAGCGGAGGCGTTCATGGAAGTCATCCAGGATCGTTTCGATGAGTGCAAAGGTGCGGCGGGATGCGCTGATGGCGCGCCTGGTCATGGTGTCGGCCAGCAGTGTGCTATTGAGGAATTGCTGGAACTCATGCCAGCGTTGGTCTGTGAGGTGATGGTAGGCAGAGAAGAAGCGCCCGCCGCAATCCGGGCCCAGGCCATGGTGTACGCTCAGATGCCGAGAAATGACCTGGCCGCCAAGGGTCGAGCCTTCGATGGTGTAGAGCATCCCGGCCAGCTCGCCGACGTCTTCGGGGGTCATGTCAGGGAGAGGCTGCCGCGGAAGATTCTCCGCAGCCAGCGGGTCTATGTCCAGATACGCCAGATCCTCCTGCAGCCAGGGCAGTTTTCGACGCGGGGCATAATCAAATGCCGCATCGCCGGATTGCTCGATGCCTTCTTCAATTGCGCGGTAGAAATGGTAGTAGGCCGCCATCAGCATGCGATAGCGCGCCATGGGGTAGCCCGGTCGGGTCAGTCCGAGCAGCATGGGGTGCTGGTTCAGGCGAACATGCTCATCGTGCGTTCCGCGCCTGAGTTGTTGCCGTGCATCCATGGCTAAGTCCGTTTGATTCATGGTGCTGCTCTTTCGATTGGTCGGGATGCCTCGGCCTCGCTGCCCCACGGGTTGATGACCCGGGCGGCCTCATCGAGGCTGAAAAAAAAGCGAATGCCTGAAGGTGCGCGTTTGAGGTGCGCTGCGCCAGAGCTTTCCGCCCAAATCCGTGCGCCGGAGGGCAATGTTGCGCGTAATTGGATCCAGGCCGGGCGTAGTTGGTTGGCGCGTTGATAGCCAGCACTTTCACCTGTGCGTCCGCTGGCCGGAAAGCCATGGCGCGAGTGCAACTTGCGTAGGAAGCCTGTGCTAGGGCTCGTTTCGTGCTCAACCTCACCAAGACTGATGATGGCGTTTTTTTGCATGGGGAGCATCATACGTGCACGTGATTTTGTTCGTCACAATGTGTCGCTGACAAAATCGCGGGCCTTTGATTAAGGTCAATGTTTGGCCGCCCGAGAGCGCGCCTTTGGTGCGGTTCCTGGGCGGAAAAGTGCCTTGGTCGGTGCTTTTGGTCGTGAAAGGATGTGCGTCGTCGCGGAGAGCGTTGGGCAAGCTTCATGCACCGCCGTGAAGGGATATGTCACATAGTCGTAATACATTGACATATTTTGGGCGCGCCGTGGCTTGATGCCGTTACGCTCCCCGCCCGCAATACCCCCATCGGTTGTCGCCGATGCCGCCGAATCAGGTGGAGATGCTGGTGAGCAGTTGTTTTTGCCGCGTTTCGAACTCCTTGCGCAGTTCGCGGCGCAGTTGGGCGGCCCGGTAGCGACGCATTTCGTCCGGAGTCTTGGGTTCGAGCGGCGGGACGGCTGTGGTTTGGCCCCTCTCGTCCACGGCGACCATGGTGAAGAAACAGCTGTTGGCATGACGGACGACCTGATCGCGGATGTTTTCAGCCAGCACCTTGACGCCGATTTCCATCGAGGTGTTGCCGGTGTAATTCACCGAGGCAAGGAAGGTGACCAGTTCGCCGACGTGGATGGGCTGGCGGAACATGACCTGGTCGACCGACAGCGTGACGACGTACTGGCTGGCGTAGCGACTGGCGCAAGCGTAGGCGACCTGATCGAGCAGCTTGAGGATGCTGCCGCCGTGGACGTTGCCGGAGAAATTGGCCATGTCCGGGGTCATCAGCACGGTCATGGCGAGTTGGTGCTTAGGTAGGTCCATTTGCGGTTCCTGAAAGAAAAACGGCCAGGGACGGGTTGCCGTCGCTGGCCGTGGTTTGAGAGATGGGCAAATCAGGCCGGAGCCGAACTGCGGATCAGGTGATCGAAGGCCGACAGCGACGCCGTGGCGCCGGCGCCCATGGCGATGATGATCTGCTTGTACGGCACTGTCGTGCAGTCGCCGGCGGCGAAAACGCCAGGAACTGAGGTGTGGCCCTTGGCGTCGATCTCGATTTCGCCGAAACGGCTCAGCTCGACGGTACCCTTCAGCCAGTCGGTGTTGGGCAGCAGGCCGATCTGGACGAAGATGCCTTCCAGTTCGATATGCCGGACCTCCTCGCTGACGCGGTCCTTGTAGGTGATGCCGTTTACTTTTTGGCCGTCGCCGGTCACTTCGGTCGTTTGGGCCGACTTGATGACCGTGACGTTGGGCAGGCTGTTGAGTTTGCTCTGCAACACGGCATCGGCACGCAGGGTATCGGCGAATTCGAGCAGCGTGACGTGGGCGACAATACCGGCCAAATCGATGGCCGCCTCGACCCCCGAATTCCCGCCGCCAATGACGGCGACGCGCTTGCCCTTGAACAGCGGGCCGTCGCAGTGCGGGCAGAAGCAGACACCCTTGGCCTTGTATTCCTGTTCGCCGGGCACGTTCATCTCGCGCCAACGGGCGCCAGTGGCGAGGATGACCGACTTACTCTTCAGCGTGGCACCATTTTCCAGTTCCACCGAGATCAGTTCGCCCGGGGTGAGTTTGGCGGCGCGCTGCAGGTTCATGACGTCGACTTCATAGTCCTTGACGTGCTGTTCCAACGCGGCGACCAGCTTGGGACCTTCGGTGTGGCTGACCGAGATGAAATTCTCGATGCCCAGCGTATCCATGACCTGGCCGCCAAAACGCTCGGCGACGATGCCGGTGCGGATGCCCTTGCGGGCCGCGTAGATGGCTGCCGCCGCGCCAGCCGGGCCGCCGCCGACGACCAGCACATCAAAGGCGTCCTTTTTGCCGAGCTCTTCGGCAGCACGGGCAGCGGCCCCAGTGTCGACCTTGGCGAGGATTTCTTCGATCAGCATGCGCCCGGCGCCAAATTCGGCACCGTTCAGGTAGGTGGTCGGCACGGCCATGATCTGGCGGGCATTCACTTCGTCCTGGAACATCGCACCGTCGATCATCGTGCTCGTCACGCCGGGGTTGAGCACAGCCATCAGGTTGAGCGCCTGCACGACATCCGGGCAGTTATGGCAGGACAGCGAGATGTAGGTTTCGAAATCGAAGCCGCCAGGCAAGGCCTTGATCTGGTCAATGACCGACTGCTCGACCTTGGGCGGATGGCCGCCGGTCTGAAGCAGCGCAAGGACGAGCGAGGTGAATTCATGGCCCATCGGGATGCCGGCAAAATGGATGCGCGGCGCCTCGCCCGGCAGGCCGATGGCGAAGGAGGGGCGGCGGGCGGCGTTGCCGTTTTCGCGCAGGCTGACCTTGGCGGAGAGGCTGGCGATGTCAACCAGCAGGTCACGCATTTCCATGGCCTTGGCGCTGTCGTCGAAGGAGGCGACGAGTTCGATCGGGCGTTGTAGCTTTTCGAGGTAGGCCGACAACTGGGCCTTGATGTTGGCGTCGAGCATGGGGTATCTCCCTTTCTGAATTTCACTGCAATGGCCCGCTGAGCGAGGCATTGCGCTGAAATCCCGCCGCCGGGATGACGGCGGGTTTCTCTTTTATATGATTCTCTGTTGGCGGTTGGGGCTTAGATCTTGCCGACCAGGTCCAGCGACGGAGCCAGGGTCTTTTCGCCTTCCTTCCACTTGGCCGGGCAGACTTCGTTCGGGTGGGCGGCGGTGTATTGGGCGGCCTTCAGCTTGCGCAGGGTCTCGGAAACGTCGCGGGCGATTTCGTTGGAGTGGATTTCAACGGTCTTGATCACGCCGTCCGGATTGATCACGAAGGTGCCGCGCAGGGCCAGGCCCTCTTCCGGGATATGCACGCCGAAAGCGTTGGTCAGCTGGTGGGTCGGGTCGCCAACCAGCGGGAACTGGGCCTTGCCGACGGCCGGCGAGGTTTCGTGCCAGACCTTGTGCGAGAAGTGGGTGTCGGTGGTGACGATGTACACCTCGGCACCAGCCTTCTGGAATTCGGCGTAGTTGTTGGCGGCATCCTCGATTTCGGTCGGGCAGTTGAAGGTGAAGGCAGCCGGCATGAAGATCATGACCGACCACTTGCCCTTCAGGCTGGCGTCGGTGACTTCGATGAACTTGCCGTTGTGGAAAGCCTGGGCCTTGAACGGTTGAACCTGGGTGTTGATGAGCGACATTGCGTTTCTCCTTGCTTGGGTTGGGTACGTTGTTACGTTTGGGACAGAACGAATCTTAGGCAAACCTCCAACATTGATCCAATTGATTGCTTCAATGTTGGTGATAGCGTTTGAGAATTGCCCGGGGAGAGAAGTTCGCTTTGTGACATAGTTCAAAAGCACTAGGTTTGATTGGTCGTTGGTATTAGTGTGAGTCTTTCGTCCGGGTGAAATTGACTCAAATCAAGTGAATAGCCCTACTATTCGGAGAGATTACGCCCCGTGGCAGCAGAGGCTGCAGTCCGCATTTCAGGAGCTTGTCCAACATGAATATTTCCAGTGCCATTCTGCATATTGCACCGGCCCGTTTGGCGGAGGCGCGCGAAGCACTGCTGGCGCTTTCGGGGCTGGAAATTCATGCCGAATCTCCAGAGGGAAAAATGGTCGTTGTGCTCGAAGACGACGATCTCGAATCGGCTGCCAATAAATATGTAGCCCTGCATGGTGTTCCCGGCGTCGCATCGGTGGCCATGGTTTATCAGTACAGCGACGACGAATCAGTAGAAACCGAGGAGGTACAGGCGTGAAACTCAATCGACGCGATTTCATCAAGGCCAATGCGGCCGCGGCGGCCATGTCGGCAGCCGGGATGGCCGCTCCGGGAACGGTGCTGGCGCAGGGTAAGGAAGATATTCGCTGGGACAAGGCTGCCTGCCGCTTCTGCGGCACTGGCTGCGGCGTGCTGGTCGGTACTCAGGAAGGCCGCGTGGTGGCTACCCAGGGCGATCCGGACGCGCCGGTCAACCGGGGTCTCAACTGTATCAAGGGCTACTTCCTGTCCAAGATCATGTACGGCGCCGACCGTCTGAAGACGCCGATGCTGCGCATGACGGACGGCAAGTTCGACAAGAACGGCGAATTCAAGCCGATCTCCTGGAAGCAGGCCTTCGACATCATGGAAGAGAAGTGCAAGGCGACGCTCAAGGCCAAGGGGCCAAACGGCATTGCCATGTTCGGCTCCGGCCAATGGACCGTGTGGGAAGGCTATGCCGCCGCCAAGCTGTGGAAGGCCGGTTTCCGCTCCAACAACCTCGACCCCAATGCCCGTCACTGCATGGCTTCCGCCGTGGCCGGCTTCATGCGCACTTTCGGCATCGATGAGCCGATGGGCTGCTATGACGATATCGAGCACGGCGATGCTTTCTTCCTGTGGGGCTCGAACATGGCCGAGATGCATCCGATCCTGTGGACGCGCATCACCGACCGCAAGCTCTCCAACAAGAACGTCAAGGTTGGCGTGCTGTCGACCTTCGAGCACCGCTCGTTCGAGCTGGCCGATATCCCGATGGTGTTCAAGCCGAATACCGATCTGGCCATCCTCAACTTCATCTGCCACCACATCATTTCGACTGGCAAGGTGAACCAGGACTTCGTCAGCAAGCACGTCAAGTTCAAGAAAGGCGAAACCGATATCGGTTTCGGCCTGCGCCCGAACCACGAGTTGGAAAAGAAGGCGACCAACAACGGTTATCCGGGCGAGGATGGCAAGCCGAAGGGCAATCCGGGCAAGGCCGACGACATGACCTTCGACGACTTCAAGAAGTATGTCGC
>CAMKYP010000052.1 GCA_946477505.1 uncultured Dechloromonas sp.
ATCAAATCGCGCTTGCGGGTCAGCGGCAAGCGCGACAATGCCTCGCGCGTCGCGCAATCGAACGGATTGATCCCGGCCAGGGTCTGGAAATAGTAGTGTGTCGTTTCCTTGGCATGCGCCACCTGGCGTGCCAGCTTGTCCATCAAATCCGCCTCGCGCTCATCCGGATCGCGGGTCTCGAGCGGGTCGTAATAGCTCATTTCAAATTTCTCCGTTTGTTCCGGTTAGTCATGGCAGCCCCGCACGGCACCTGGAATGGCAAAGTAGCCGCTCAAGGCAAGGCGGAGACGGGCGCCGTTTGCTTTTGCAAACAAGCCCGCCGACAACGCCGCCATGAGCGGCGCACTGCCATTACGAAAGCCAGCGCTTGCGGCGGCGGTAATGCTTTACTTCGCGGAACGACTTGCGCCCCGACGACGACAAGCCCAGGTAAAACTCCTTCACGTCCTCGTTGTCGCGCAGATCGGCCGCCGAGCCTTCCATCACCACACGCCCGTTTTCCAGGATGTAGCCGAAATCGGCATAACGCAGCGCGATGCTGGTGTTCTGCTCGGCCAGGACGAAGGTGACCTTTTCCTTCTCGTTCAGCTCCTTGACGATGCTGAACACCTCTTCGACGATCTGCGGAGCCAATCCCATCGACGGTTCATCGAGCAACACCATCTTCGGGTTGGCCATCAGCGCACGGCCGATGGCGCACATCTGCTGCTCGCCGCCCGAGGTATAAGCGGCCTGGCTGGTCCGCCGGGTCTTCAGGCGCGGGAAGAAGTTGTAAACCTTCTCCAGGCTTTCCTGCACCGCTGCCTTGCCATCGGTTCGCGTATAGGCGCCGGTGAGCAGGTTCTCCTCGATGCTCAGGTGGCCGAAGCAGTGGCGGCCTTCCATGACCTGGACGACGCCGCGCTGCACCAGGTCGGCCGGAGTCAACGACTCGACGCGCTCGCCCTTGAGCTCGATCGAACCCTTGGTGACTTCGCCGCGTTCGCCGTGCAACAGATTGCTCACCGCGCGCAGGGTCGTCGTCTTGCCGGCACCATTGCCGCCGAGCAGGGCGACAATACTGCCTTCCGGCACGGTGAACGAGACGCCCTTGAGGACGAGGATGACGTGGTTGTAGATAACCTCGATGTTGTTGACACTGAGGAAGGTATTCGGGGTGGCGGTCATATTCGACTCTCGTGAAAGGCTCCCGCGGTTGAGCACGGGAGCCGAGGTTCACCTTATTGCTTGCACTGTTCCGGCGTACGCGGCGTGATCTTCTTCTCTTCGGCGTACTTGCGCGAAGCGTTGAGGACCATGCTGCGCAGCAGCTTCTCGTCAGCCTGGTACCAGTCGGCGCCCGGCGTCCACTTGGTGCCGTCCCAGGTCTGGATGCGTACCCACGACGAACCCATGTGATCGAGGCAGGAGGTCTGCACCGGACGCATCACGCCGGCAAAGCCCATGCCGTCCAGGGTCTTCTGGTCGAGATTGAGATTTTCCAGGCCCCAGCGGGTCTGCTCGCCGGTCATGACCTTGCCCTTGCCGTAGCGTTCCTGTGCCTTGCGCACGCCCTCGACGGCGACCATGGAGGAGATCAGGCCGCGCATATAGAGCACGGAACCGACCTCTTCCTTCGGCCCGGTGCCCTGGCCCTTGGCGTGCACCATCTCCAGCATGTCCTTGACCACCTTGGAATTCGGCTCGGCGGAGTGCTGCAGGGTCAGCGCGGCATAACCCTTGGCGCCGGCGCCGACGTCCTTGACATCGGGTTCGGCACCGGCCCACCAGATACCGAGCATCTTCTCGCGGGCGAAGCCGGTGGCCTGCGCTTCCTTGAGGGCGGTGGAGTTCATGACGCCCCAGCCCCAGAGCAGGACGTTGTCCGGACGTGCCTGGCGGATCTGCAGCCAGGTTGCCTTCTGCTCGACGCCCGGGTGAGCCACGGGCAGCAGCATCAGCTCGAAGCCGTGCATCTTGGCGCGCTCCTGCAGCAGCGGAATGGGCTCCTTGCCGAACGGGCTGTCGTGATAGACCAGTGCGATCTTCTTGCCCTTCAGTTTGTCGAGGCCGCCGGCCTGCTTGGCGATATGCTGGATGGCGACATCGGCGCCGACCCAGTAGGTACCGAGCAGCGGGAAGTTCCAGTTGAACACCGAGCCGTCCTGCGATTCGCTGCGGCCGTAACCGGCGGTCACCAGCGGAATCTTGTCCACCGGCGCCTTGTCGGTCAGCGCGAAGGTGACGCCCGTCGACAGCGGCTGGAAGACGGTGGCGCCCTTGCCCTTCAGGCGCTCGTAGCACTCGACGCCGCGGTCGGTGGCGTAGCCGAATTCGCACTCCTCGAAGGAGAGCTTGACGCCGTTGACGCCACCCTTGGCGTTCACCAGCTTGAGGTAATCGACGTAGCCGTTGGCCCAGGGGTTGCCGTTGGCGGCATAGGCACCGGTGCGGTACACCAGGACCGGGAAGAACTGCTCCTTGGCCTGGGCAAAGGCCGCGGTGGATACGGTTGCCGAAGTCAGGCCGACGGCAGAAACGGCTGCAGCAAGTGCGAGAGCGCGGAATTTCATGGGTTGTCTCCTCCTGTTGATCAGGTTATGAATCGTGAAATTTTGCTGTCTCCGCGTCAGTGCGGGAAAGGCCACAGACGCAGTTTTTCCTTGGCGATCGCCCACAGGCGAGCCAGGCCGTGCGGTTCGACGATCAGGAAGAAAACGATCAACGAACCGAAGATGATCAGCTCCGCATGCGACACCGCGGCTGTCGAGATATGCAATCCGAGCAGACCGCCGAGCGCCGGCAGGAACTGGTTGAGGAAGATGGGCAGGATGACGATGAACGCGGCGCCGACGAAGCTGCCGAGTATCGACCCCAGCCCCCCGATGATGACCATGAACAACAGCTGGAAGGAACGATCGACCGAGAAGGCCGCCGGCTCCCAGGAGCCGAGGTGCACGAACCCCCACAGGGCGCCGGCGACGCCGACAAAGAAGGAACTGACGGCAAAGGCAGACAGCTTGGCGTACATCGGGCGGATGCCGATGACTTCGGCGGCCACGTCCATGTCGCGGATGGCCATCCACTGGCGTCCGATGGTGGCGCGCGTCAGGTTCTTGGCGATCATTGCGAAGACGACGATGAAGCCGAGGCAGAACAGGTATTTTTCGGCCGGCGTGTCGACAACCCAACCCAAGACGCTGAGATCGGACACCGACACCGAACCCGACGACGAATCGTTGGTGAACCACTTGATGCGCAGGAAAGCCCAGTCGCAGAAGAACTGTGCCGCCAGCGTCGCCACCGCCAGATAGAGGCCGCGTACCCGCAGGCTGGGGATGCCGAACAAGATGCCCAGGCCGGCCGAGGTCAGGCCGCCGAGCAGCAGCGCGCCGATCAGCGGCATGCCGTCGATGCGGATCAGGAAGTTGTAGGCCGCATACGCCCCAACCGCCATGAAGGCCCCTGCCCCCAAGGTGATCTGGCCGCAATAGCCAACCAGCAGGTTGACCCCGAGCGCGGCGAGCGACAGGATCAGGAAGGGGATGAGGATGGCGCGGAACATGTACTCGTCGGCCAGCATCGGCACGGCGAGGAAAGCGAAGGCGACGACACCGAGGACGAACCATTTGTCCTGGGCGATGGTGAAGATTTGCTGGTCGGCCGCGTAAGTGGTCTTGAACTGGCCGTTTTCACGATAGAGCACGTTTTTCTCCCTGACGGTCAGACGCGATTGATGATTTTCTCGCCGAACAAGCCTTGCGGCCGGAACAGCAGAACAACGAGGGCGAGGACATAGGCGAACCAGATTTCGATGCCGCCACCGACCATCGGTCCGATATAGACCTCCGAGAGTTTTTCGCCGACACCGATGATCAGGCCGCCGACGATGGCGCCCGGCACCGAGGTCAAGCCGCCGAGGATGACCACCGGCAGGGCGCGCAAGGCTACCGTCGCCAGCGAGAACTGGACGCCCAGCTTGGAACCCCAGATGATGCCCGCGACCAGGGCGACGACCCCGGCGACCAGCCAGACGATGACCCAGATGCGGTTGAGCGGGATGCCGATCGACAAGGCCGCCTGGTGATCGTCGGCCACCGCGCGCAGCGCCCGTCCGACCGGCGTCTTCTGGAAGAACAGGGTGAGCAGGCCGACCAGCAGGGCGGCGATGAGGGCGGCGATGAAGTCTTCCTTGTTGATCAGGATGCCGCCTTCGAACAGGCTCTCGAACATCATCACCGGCTCTTTCGGCATGCCGACATCGATGTTGTAGATCTCGCTGCCGAAGATGGTCTGGCCGATGCCCTCGAGGACGTAGGTGATGCCCAGCGTCACCATCAGCAGGGTGGCGCCCTCCTGGTTCACCAGCTTGCGCAGCACGAAGCGTTCGACCGCCCAGGCGACGAACCACATCACCGCCCCGGCGCCGACAAAGGCAATCAGGTTGGCCAGGAACAGGCTGTTGCCGCCGAGGGCCGCGTTGGCCCACTCGGAAAAGCGCGCCATGGCCAGCGCGGCAAACAGAACCATCGCCCCCTGGGCGAAGTTGAAAACGCCGGAGGACTTGAAGATCAGCACGAAGCCGAGCGCCACCAGCGAGTACAGCATGCCGGCCATCAGGCCGCCGATCAGTGTTTCGATAAAGAATCCCATGTTGCTCTCCGCTTAGTGACCCGCGCCCAGGTAGGCCTTGATGACCTCGGGGCTGGAACGCACTTCGTCCGGCAGGCCGTCGCCGATTTTCTTGCCGTAGTCGAGAACGACCACGCGGTCGGAAATATCCATGACCACCCCCATGTCGTGTTCGATGAGCACGATGGTGGTGCCGAACTGGTCGTTCACGTCGAGGATGAAGCGGCACATGTCCTGCTTTTCCTCGACGTTCATGCCGGCCATCGGCTCGTCGAGGAGCAGGATCTGCGGCTCCATGGCCAGGGCACGGCCGAGGTCGACACGCTTCTGCAGCCCGTAAGGCAAACGCCCGACAGGGGTCTTGCGGATGTGCTGGATTTCGAGGAAGTCGATGATTTCCTCGACCTTGCGCCGATGCGCGATCTCTTCCTTCTGGGCCGGGCCGAGCCACAGTGCCTGCAACAGCATGTTGCTCTTCATCTTGAGGGTGCGTCCCGTCATGATGTTGTCGAGCACGCTCATGCCCTTGAACAACGCGATGTTCTGGAAGGTCCGGGCGATGCCGGTGCTCGCCGCCATGTGCGGCTCCATCTTCTTGCGTTCGACACCGCGGTAGAAAATCTTGCCGTCCTGAGGATGGTAGACGCCGTTGATGACGTTGAGCATCGAGCTCTTGCCGGCACCATTGGGGCCGATGATGGCGCGGACTTCGTGCTCGCGGATATTGAAGGAAATGTCGGTCAGTGCCTTGACGCCGCCGAAGCGCAGCGAAATGTTCTGCAGGTCGAGGATGACGTCGCCGATTTTTCTGCTCATTGCTCTCTCTCCCTTAGGCCGCTTTTTTGGCGATCGGGAAGGTCTTGACATCGATGATCGCGAGGTCGGCGGACACCTTGCCGCGACGCCCGTCTTCGAACTTGACCTCGGTTTCGATGTACTGCTTGCCCTTGCCCCCGTAGAGGGCATCGATCAGCACCTTGTATTTTTCCGCGATGAAATTGCGGCGCACCTTGCGCGTGCGGGTGAGTTCATCGTCATCCGGGTCCAGCTCCTTGTGCAGGACGAGGAAGCGATGCACCTGCGAGTCGGCGACCATGGCGTCATGGGCGAGCGCGGCGTTCACCTCCTCGATGCACGACTTGATCATTTCCAGCACCTGCGCCTTGCCGGCGAGGTCGGTATAGCCCGAGTAGGCGATGTTGCGACGCTCGGCCCAGTTGCCCACGGCGCCGACATCGATGTTGATGAAGGCGCAGACCATGTCGCGGTCGTGCCCGAAGCAGACGGCTTCCTTCACGAACGGGTAGAACTTCAGCTTGTTCTCGATGTAGTTCGGGGCGAACATCGCGCCGTTCGACAGCTTGCCGACATCCTTGGCGCGATCGATGATCTTCAGGTGGCCGTCCTCGTCGAGGAAGCCGGCATCGCCGGTCAGGAAATAACCGTCGGCGTTGATCGACTCGGCGGTCGCGTCGGGGCGCTTGTAATACTCCTTGAGCAACATCGCACCCTTGACCAGCACCTCGCCGTTGTCGGCGATCTTGATCTCGACCCCCGGCGCCGGCGCGCCGACGGTGTCGGATTTGACCTGACCATCCGGCTGCAGGCAGACGTAGGCGCAGGTTTCGGTCTGGCCGTAGAGCTGCTTGAGGTTGATGCCGATGGAACGATAGAAACTGAACAGCTCGGGTCCGATGGCCGCGCCGGCCGTGTAGGCGACCCTGATCCGGCTCATGCCGAGCACGTTGCGCAGCGGGCCGTAGATCAACAGGTTGCCGAGCCAGTACTGGAAACGATCGCCACCGGACACCGGCTTGCCGTCGAGAATGTCGCCACCGCAGCGCTTGGCGACCGCCATGAAGTGATGGAACAGGCGCTGCTTGAGCGGCCCGGCGTCTTCCATGCGGATCTGCACCGAGGTCAGCAGGCTTTCGAAGACGCGCGGCGGCGCGAAGTAGTAGGTCGGGCCGATTTCGCGCAGGTCGGTCATCACCGTCTCGCCGGACTCCGGGCAATTGATGGTGAAACCGCAGACCAGCGATTGCGCGAACGAGAACAGATGGTCGCCCACCCAGGCCATCGGCAGGTAGGAGAGGATATCGCCCTCGGCACCCAGCTTGTCGACCTGCGCCCCGCCCTGTGCCGCGGCAATAAAGGCAGCGTGCGTCTGGCAGACGCCCTTGGGCTTGCCCGTAGTGCCGGAGGTGTAGAGCATCACCGAGACGTCGTCGAAATGCCCCTTTTCGACCTCGTCATTGAGGAAATCGGAGTGGTTGCGATCGTGGATGCGCCCCATTTCCATCAGTTCATGCACATCGTGCAGGAAAGGCTGGTTGTAGTGACGCATGCCGCGTGGATCGTCGTAGATGATGTGCTCGAGCGACGGCAGCTGATCCTTGATCTCCAGCAGCTTGTCGACCTGCTCCTGATCCTCGACGATGGCGAAGCGGACACCGGCGTCCTGCAGCACGAACAGCATTTCGGCAGCCACCGCATCCTGATACAGCGGCACCGGAACGCCCCCCAGGCACTGGGCGGCGCTCATCATCATGTAAAGGTGCGGACGGTTGTCGCCGACGATGGCCAGGTTGTCGCCGCGCTTGAAGCCCAGCGAAGCCAGGCCGCAGGCCAATGCCCGGACGCGCTCGGCAACATCGGACCACGTCCAGGTCTGCCAGATACCGAGATATTTCTCGCGCATGGCCGGCGCATTGGGCCGGACCTTGGCGTGATGAAACAACAGCCGCGGGAAGGTGTGCAAACCGTCCAGCGAATCGAAATTCACCTGCGTGGGCATTTCTCGTCTCCTCCGCCGCGACTCATGGTTCGCGGTCTAACGTTCGTTTGATTCATTGTGGGGATTGCTGGCTTACGCAGACCTTGCAACCCCCAGCGACAATCACTGAGCTTGTCGCGCAGTGTATGCACATTGCGGACGTATAATTGTCGCTCGGCAGACAATCCGGAAAATATTTTGAATAACGCTGAGGAACTGCTGCGAAGCTCCCTGTGGGGGCAGTCGCTGACCGAGGGGGAACTGGACAAGGCGCTTTCCGGAACCACGGAGCGCACGTTTGCCCCGGGCGCCTTCATCTGCATGAAGGGCGAACCCGTCGAATACTGGATGGGCATCATCGACGGCCTGGGCAAGATGGCCAGCCACTGGACGACCGGCAAGACCACCTCGCTGACTGGCATCAGCACCGGCGGCTGGTTCGGCGAAGGATCGCTGCTCAAGAAGGAAACCCGCCGCTACGACGTCATGGCGCTGCGCGAAACGCGCGTCGCCTTCATGAACCGGGCAACCTTCCTGTGGCTGATGGATCACAGCATCCCCTTCAACCGCTACCTGATCGCGCAGCTCAATGAACGACTCGGCCAGTTCATCGGCATGATCGAAAACGAGCGCATGCTGGATACCGACGCCCGCATCGCGCGCGGCTTGGCGGCCTTGTTCAACCCCGTGCTCTACCCCGGGACCAACCGCCTGCTGCAGATATCCCAGGAAGAACTCGGCTATCTGTCCGGTGTCTCGCGCCAGCGTGCCAACCAGGCACTCAAGGTACTTGAGGATGCCGGCTTGGTGCGCAGCGAATACGGCGGCATCCATATCGTCGATCTCGACGGATTGCGCCGCTTCGGAGACTAACGCACCGCTTCGCAAGCGGGCGACGCGCTCCGTCGCGGCCATCCATTCGCCACACGCGCCGACCGCATTTCATGGCGCTATACTGAGCATTACCGACCCCAGGGTTGGCACATCGGATACAGCTTTTGTGCGAGGCTCGAAATCGAATGGCGCCAGGAAAAACCCGGAAACACTCGCTGAAAACGCGAATGACGCTGTCCACGGTCGCCATTTTCGTCGCCGGCATCTGGCTGCTCGCCCTGATGGCCAGCCAGATACTGCGCAAGGATCTCGAACAAGTACTCAGCGCGGCTGAGTTCTCGACGGCGACCTTGGTCGCCGGGCAACTCGACCGCGAGATCGATAACCGCCTGAAAACCCTCGAGCAACTAGCCTCTGCCGTCTCACCGCTCGTCACCACCGAACCTGCAAAAGTACAGGCTCTGCTTGAGAATCGGCCGCTCGCGCTATCCCTGTTCAATGGTGGTGTGATTGTCTATGACGCCCGTGGCACCGCGATTGCTGACATCCCCGTACAGATTGGCCGACGCGGCATCAATTACATGGATATCGAAGTCGTCGCCAATGCCATCCATAACGGACTGAGCGGTGTTGGCCGACCGATCGTCGGCAAGATACTGAATGCCCCCGTGGTCGGCCTCGCCGCCCCGGTTCGCGATGCGCGAGGAAAGATTATCGGCGCCCTTGCTGGCGTCATCAATCTGGGCCTGCCCAGTTTCTTCGACTACGTTACCGCCGGGCGCTACGGCCAGACCGGAGGCTACCTGGTCATTTCACCCCGGGAACGAATGATAGTCACCAGCAGCGATAAAAGCAGGGTCATGGAAACTCTGCCGCAGCCCGGAAAATATCCGGTAATCGATCGCTTTCTTGCGGGCGAAGAGGGTTCGGCTATCACGACCAACCCTTTGGGCATCGAAATTCTGGCGTCGGACAAGAATATTCCCAGCGCCGGCTGGATTCTCGCTGTCTACCTGCCGACCAGCGAAGCCTTCGCGCCAATCAACGATTTGCGGCGCCAGCTGTTGCTGGGTACCCTTGCACTCACCCTGCTGGTCACCCTTCTGATCTGGTGGACTCTCAAGCGACAGTTTGCCCCGCTGCTTGGCACGATCCAGACCTTGAGCGAGATGTCCGGCCCGAAACAAGCGCTGGCCCCCTTGCCGGTTGCCCGGAACGACGAAATCGGACAATTGCTGGACAGTTTCAACCACCTGATCGACATCGTGAAGGAAAGAGAGCGCGAGTTGCGGGATGGACACGAAACGCTCCAACACATACTCGAGACATCGACCGACGGCTTCTGGCGCGTATCCAACCAAGGCCGGCTGCTCGATACCAACCCGGCCTATTCCCGGCAGTCCGGCTATTCCCGGGATGAACTGCTCACCATGACAATCAGTGATCTCGATGTCACCGAAGACCCTGCCGCCAGCGCCGCCCGGATCGCCCGCCTGACAGCCCTGGGCAGCGACCAGTTCGAAACCGTGCATCGACGCAAGGATGGCTCCTGCTGGCCGGTTGAGGTCAACGCCACCTTCAATCCGAGCAATGGCCAGTTGCTGGGATTCCTGCGCGACATCACCGAACGCAAGCGCAGCGCGTCGGAGCTGGAGCGACGCGTCGCGGAACGCACTGCCGAGCTGTCTCAAGCCAAGCAACTCGCCGAATCGGCAAGCCGCGCCAAGAGCAGTTTCCTGGCCAACATGAGCCACGCGAATTGCGAACCCCGATGAATGCCATCATCGGCATGACCGATCTGGCCAAACGTCACCCCGTGGATGCCAGGCAAGCCGACCAATTGAGCAAAGTGGCACAGGCCTCGCAACGCCTGCTGCGCATCATCAACAACATCCTCGATATCTCGAAGATCGAAGCCGAGCAGCTCACACTGGAAGAAACCACCTTCAGGCTGGGTGGCCTGTTCGAGAACGTCCACAGTCTGGTCGCACAACGTGCCGCCGAAAAAGGCCTGGCACTCCGTCTGGACATCACGCCGGACTTGATGCAACTGGCCTTGTACGGCGATCCGTTGCGCCTCGAACAGATACTGCTCAATTTCGCCGGCAATGCCATCAAATTCACCCAGCGCGGCAGCGTGACCATCACCGTCACCCGCGGCGAAGCGCCGCCGGGATCGTGCCAACTGCATTTCGCGGTGCGCGATACGGGCATCGGCATTTCATCCGAAGATCAAAAGCGCCTGTTCTCCGCATTTGCCCAGGCCGACAGCTCGACCACCCGCCGCTACGGCGGAACGGGCCTGGGGCTGGCCATCAGCAAGCAATTGGCGGAAATGATGGGTGGCCGTGTCGGCTTGGATAGCCAACCGGGAATGGGCAGCACGTTCTGGTTTACGGTTTGCCTGCGAACGGCAACGAGCGCCTCATCCAATCCGCTGCAGGCAGCCAGCACCGATGCCGAGCGCCAGCTGCTCGCGCGCTACGCGGGAACCCACATCCTGTTGGCCGAAGATGAACCGATCAACCAGGAAGTCTCGACCGCCCTACTCGAAGCCGCCGGGCTGGTCGTCGACATAGCGAATGATGGTACCGAGGCGCTGGCCAAGGCCACGACAACCGCTTATCGAGCCATCCTCATGGATGTCCAGATGCCGATCATGAACGGTCTCGATGCAACCCAGGCAATCCGCGCACTGCCCGGCCGTGCGGGGATACCGATATTGGCGATGACAGCCAATGCCTTCGACGAGGACCGCAAGCGCTGCCTCGACGCCGGGATGAACGACCATATCCCGAAGCCGGTCGATCCCCCCAGTTATTCGACACCCTGCTCCGCTGGCTGGACAACCCGCCCACGCCTTAGCGCTCCGACGTTCAGAGCGCCCCCCAGCACCGCATCATTTAACGTAACCCCAGCCCTGCAGGCGACTGTAGGCATACTCCGCCGCCTTGCCCTTCTGGGTACGCCGCAGATAGGCTGCGTACTGGCTGGCGGCATCCTGCTTGCGCCCCATTCCTTCCAGCGAGACGCCCTTGAGAAAGGTGACGCCGGCATCGCCGGGAATCAGGCGGTCGTAGCGCTCGAGATGTTCATAGGCTTTGGCCGGGTCTTTCTGGGCAAGCGCCAGGACGCCGACCATCTTCTGGGCCTGCGCCTCCTGAGGATAGATTTTGGTTGCCGCCTGCGCGTACTCCAGTGCCTGCGCATCCTTGTCCTGGGCGGAGAGGCATTTGGCCATCAGGACATTGGCTGCGTAGTCGCGCGGCGTGGCCGCCAGGGCACTGCGGAAACTCCCCTCTGCCTTGCCGAAATCCTTGCGCGACAGCGCTACCTCGCCTTTCTGACAAGCCTCGATGGTCGGTTTGATACGCCGCAACGATGCCGTGCTGTCCATGAAGCGTTCACGACCGGTATCGCGCTTGTTGCTGGCAGCGTACTTGCCTTCGGCCATTTGCCGCGCCGTGTCGCGCCGCTCGCTGCTCATCGGATGCGTCGAGAACATGGTCTGCAGCATGCCTGGCGACGCCTTTTCCTGGTCGACCAACAGTTGCTGCAGCCCGACCATGCCGCTCGCCGGGTAGCCGGCACGCACCATGTATTCCTGGCCCAGGGCGTCAGCCTCCCGCTCGTTGTCGCGCGAATAGCTGGAAAGCAACACGCTGGCACCAAGCTGCGTACCGATGTCGGTCAACCCGCCAAAGCCGGCCGCCGAACCGATGATGTTGATGCCGGTCGCCGCCACCGAGGCCACCATCGCCTGCCCTTGGCGCTGCGCTGCATGGCGGGCGTTGACGTGACCCAGTTCGTGGCCGAGCAGGCCGGCCAGCTCGGCTTCGTTGTCGAGATCGACCAGAATACCGCGCGTCACACCCATGGCGCCGCCCGGAAAGGTGTAGGCATTGACGTAGTTGGCGTTGAGCACGCGATACGAGTAGGGCATCTGCGGTCGGTGGGTCTTGCCGTCCAAGCGCCGGCCAACTTCGGTCAGATACTGGTTGATCTGAGCATCCTGTACCGCGCCGAGATCCTGCGAGAATTGTTGCGGCGCGACTTTCTGGTCGACGGCTTTCTCCTCGTCCTCGCTCATGCCGACCAGGATCGAGCCGCCCCCAACCGGCGAAGAGGCGCAGCCGGAGAGGGCGCTTGCACCCAGCAGCCACAGCACCTGGCGGCGGCTGATGCGGTTGCGTTGCAGGCTGGTGGCGAGATCGTCGTTGGCGTTCATGGGCATCCCGGGTCGTCTGTCGATAGAGACGCATTTTGCGGCAGAAACGCCCGCCGGGGCTACTTCAACGCAGCCACTTGAGCAAAGTGGCGTAGAGAAGGTCCGGCTCGACCGGTTTGCCGATATGGTCGTTCATCCCCGCCTCCATGCAGATGCGGCGGTCCTCGTCGAAGGCATTGGCCGTCATCGCCAGGATGGGCATGTTTTCCCGGCCAGGAAGCTGGCGGATGAGCCGGGTCGCCTCGATGCCCCCCATGACCGGCATCTGTATGTCCATCAGGACCAGGGCATACGCCTCGTTGCGCACACACTCGACTGCTTCCGCTCCGTTGCTGGCCACCGTCACCGCCAGCCCGGCCATGCCCAGCAATTCGCCAGCCACCTCCTGGTTGATTTCGTCGTCCTCCACCAGCAGAACGCGACGACCGGCATAGCGGCTGGCGATCTCCTGTTCCGGCAGGGGCAAGGGATGCCCCGCCGGAAGCGCAAGCTCGCCGGCAATTGGTTCGACGCGGGCAAGGCGAGCCGTCATCCAGAAGCAACTGCCAACCCCTTCCTCGCTACTGACACCGATATCGCCTCCCATCAGCCGTGCCAGATGGCCGTTGATCGCCAGACCGAGGCCGGTGCCGCCGTATTTGCGGGTAATCGATTCGTCGGCCTGCGAGAAAGCCTTGAACAGCCGGGCCTGCTGATCAACACTGACGCCGATGCCTTGATCCGTCACCTCCATGCGCAGCTTGATATGGCTGCCCAGGTCGGCCTCGAGACGCAGAGCGACGCAAATTTCCCCGTGCTCTGAAAATTTGACCGCATTCCCGACGAAATTGAGCAAGGCCTGCCCCAGGTGGACGGAATCGCCACGCAGCCGCTCCGGCACCTCGTCGCCGATCGTCGTCCGGATCGACAAACCCTTCTCGCGGATGCGTTCTCCGACCATCTGCAGGATATCGGCAACCAACTCGCGGGGCGAGAACTCGCGATCCTCCAGCACCAGGCTTCCCGCCTCGATCTTGGACAAATCGAGAATATCGTTGATGACGCCGAGCAGATGGTTGGCAGCAGCCGTGATCTTGTCCAGACGTTCGCGCGCCTTGTCGTCGGTCGTCTCCTTGTGCAGCAGGTAGGCCATGCCGAGAATCGCATTCATCGGCGTGCGTATCTCGTGACTCATGTTGGCGAGGAAAAGGCTCTTGGCCCGGCTGGCAGCCTCGGCGGCATCCTTGGCCTCGGCCAGTTCGGCGGTTCGCGAGGCGACCAGTTCCTCCAGTCCGTGACGGTAGGTTTCGAGCTCGAATTCCTGCTTCTTGCGCAGCGTGATGTCGGTTGAAATGCCGCACAGCGCATAGATCGAACCATCGGGACGACGCAAGGGTATCTTGATCGACAGAAACGCCTTGGTGAGCATCCCGTTCTCGGTGGTATTCGCCTCCTCCTCGACGACGCGCTCCCCGCCTTCGATCACGCGCCGGTCATTGCGGCGCAGATTGTCGGCGGTCGCCTGATCGAAGAAGGCATAGTCGTCCTTGCCGATGATCGATTCCAGCGACG
>CAMKYP010000053.1 GCA_946477505.1 uncultured Dechloromonas sp.
CCTTTGCGCTGCGCCCGGGGGCCGCCTTGGCGACCAGCGCGGCGCCGGCGGCCCCCGGGCGCAGCGCAAAGGTGGGGGCGCCGTGCGGGACGAAGAGGGCGGGTTGGATGGGGGTCATGGCATCACTCCGTTTGCGATGGAGATACTGTATGCTCGTTTTTTGGTGCTAAATAGGGGACAATTGGCAAATAACTATTTGCAAATTGGCAACAATGGACCGTCTCGATGCGATGCAGCTGTTTGTACGGGTGGCCGAGCTGGGCAGCTTCGCGGCCGCCGCTCAGCAGATCGGCGTTGCGCGTTCGGTGGTGACCCGCCAGATTGCCGGCCTGGAGTCGCATCTCGGCATCAAGTTGATGGTGCGCAGCACTCGGCGTCTGGCGCTGACTTCAGCCGGTACGGCGTACCTGGAAAAATGCCGGGTCATCCTGAATCTGGTCGAAGCCGCCGAAACGGGGGTGGCCGAAGAGCGGCAGATGCCGCGCGGCAATATCCGCCTTGGCGTGCCCCTCAGTTTTGGCCTGAAGCGCCTGGCCCCGGTGCTGCTCGAATTTGCCCGGCGTTATCCGGAAGTCAAGTTGGACATGGATTTCAGCGACCAGCGGGTCAATCTGATCAAGGAGGGTATCGATCTGTCCATTCGTGTCACCCGGCGCCTCGAGCCGGGCGATGTGGCACGCCGGATCGGTAGCAGCCGCCTGATGCTACTGGCCGCACCCGATTACCTGGCACGGCACGGCACGCCGGAGCATCCCGCCGAATTGGCACGTCACATGTGCCTTGGCTATACCAATGCAGGAAATGCCATCGTCTGGCAGTTCTCGGTGAATGGCCAGTTCGAAAGCTTTCCTGTCCGCAGTTGCCTCGATGCCAATAACGGCGATGTTCTGGCCGAAGCGGCAGCGCAGGGGATGGGGATTACCTGCCATCCCGATTTTGTTGCCGAGAGCTTTCTCGCCAGTGGTCGCTTGGTCGAGATACTGCGGGATTATCCGGGGCCTGAGCTGGGTATCTACGCCATGCTGCCCAGCAATCGGCACGTGCCGCATCGGGTGAGGGTGCTCATGGATACGCTCGCCGAGCAACTGGCGCGGCGGCCGGAGGGAAACAATTCTTTACGCAGCGACGACAACCGCTGAAATAACTGCACGTTAATATGTGCGGAGGGTGTCATGCCCTTTCGGCAGACAGCCTGCTGTTTCCGGTACATCCAACTGAAAGGGAAAGCCTCAATGGGTATTGTGTGGACCATACTGGTTGGCTTCGCGATTGGCGTCGTCGCCAAACTGCTGCATCCCGGCAAGGAAAACATGGGTTTCCTCGCCACCATCCTGCTCGGTGTGGGCGGTTCGTTCCTTGCCGGCATCATCGGGCAGGGCATGGGCTGGTATCAGGCTGGGCAGGGAGCCGGATTCATTGCGTCGGTCGTGGTGGCGATCATCCTGCTGGTCATCTACGGCCGTTTTCGTGACAAGGGAATCCAATGAAAAAGAAACTACTTGCCCTGTGGGCCTTGAGCCTTGCCGCAACCGTCCAGGCGGGGGCCTTGATCGATCTGTCCGCCGAGGCCAGCCGGCCCGCCGTGAACGACATGGTGCGCGCCAGTGTGTTCAGCGAAGCCAGCGGCAGCAATCCGGCCGAACTGGCGCGGCGGGTCAATGGCGATATTGCCGAGGCACTCAAGGTCATTCGCGAAAGGAAGGGTGTCACCGTCAAGAGCGGCAGCCAGTCGACCTACCCGGTTTACACCCAGTCCCGCAAGATCGATGGCTGGCGGATGCGTAGCGAGCTGTTGATCGAATCAAAGGATTTCGCTGCCGTTTCCGACCTGCTGGGCCGTCTGCAGCAGATGCGTCTGGCGGTTGGCGACATCAACCAGATGCCTTCGCCGGAAACGCGGCATCAAGCCGAAGACGAGGCCATGCGCGAGGCCATACGCGCTTTCCAGAACCGCGCGGCGCTGATCGCCGATACCTTGGGCAAGGCCTGGAAGATCAAGCAGATGAACATCAACCAGGGAGGGGGCATGCCGCCTACGCCGGTGTTTCGTGGCAAGGCCGTCATGATGGCCGCAGATGCCGCACCGGCACCGCTGGAAGCGGGTGAGAGTCAGGTGACCACCCATGTCAGCGGGCAGATCGAACTGGCAGACTGATTGAGCGGACGGGCCGGCGAGCCTTGGAGCGTTGTCGGCCAGTTCGTGTCGTTCAGAAATGCAGGGAGGTGTGCAGCATGACGCTGCGCCCGAACTGCGGCATTTGCCAGCGGCGGACGCCCATTATTTGGTCGCTGGATACCGGGTCGGCGTATTGCCGGTCGAACAGGTTGTAGATGCCCAGCGCGACTTCCCAGCGTTCGCCTGACGGGGCATAACGCAGGTTCAGGTTGGTCAGCAGGTAGGGAGGAAGCGACTGATTGCCCATGTCGGCGCTGCGGCGGCTGATCCACTGGCCTTCGAGCCCCGCCATCAGATGGGGAAGGCCGGTTGGCACGCCGATATTGGCTTTGACCATGTGGCGCGGCGAGTTGTCGAAATGGCGCGTTTCGTCGGCTGCATGCTGGATGCCGTAGCCGGTGCGCAAGTGGCTCCCATTGTCCCAGCGCTGCTCGTATTCGATCTCCATGCCGATTGCCTGGACCGGGGAGCCGTTGATGGCCACCATGTTCTCATTCGTCGTGACCATCCGGGCAATGTGAAAATGGTAGGCCGTGGCCGTCAGCTTCGACTGCATGCCGAAACGTTTCTCCCAGGCGATTTCCAGTGAGCGCAGCTTTTCCGGCTCCAGAGAAGGGTTGCCGTAGGCGAAGCTTGGTGCCGTGTAGTAGCGTTCGTAAACGGTGGGTACGCGGAATGCCGTGCCATAAAGGATTTTGAACAATCCGGCGGTTTGTGTTTCGTGGGTCAGCCCGATGCGCGGACTCCAGAACGAAGCGAGGCGGTCCTGCGCATCGATGCGGTCATGGCTGAGTCCCAAGGTCAGCACGGTAGCGTTGCTGATCTGGATCTCGTTCTGTGCGGTGAGGGAAATTTGCGTGCTTCTCCGGCGATCATCGAGGCAGGGCATTGTGGTTCCGCTGTCGACACAACCGTAGCCGCGGTCGAAATTGAGCTGATTCTGGCGCCAGCTCGACTTGTATTCGATCCCCAGTGTAATTCGCTGGCCGGACCAGGCTGTATTCACTAGCCGATTTTCCAGGCCCCACCAACTGCCGCGTGCCGTGTCGATGTTCATGACGTTCGGGTCGGCGACCGGGGCCGTCGAATAGTCGTAAGGGAAGTAGCCATCGTAACGATAGTCGCCGAGATAAAGCTGCTGGTGTAGGGTGTTGCTGGTGTTGAGCCGCCATTCCTTACTCAGGTTGAGCAGGGTATAGGCATCGGTTTCCGTGTGGCTATGGTCGTCGGCAATGGTGTCGTAGCTGGCGGTGGGGACGATTTTTTCGCGTTTGGCGTGGATCAGCGACAGATGCCAGTCGCTGCCCCGGATTTTTGCAAAAAGCTGCCCGCCTTCCTTGCCGCCGACGCGGTGCAGGTCGCGGCGCGAGCCGTCGCCGTTGACATCGTCGACCGAGAGTGTGCGGCCGTGGGTTTCGAAGCCGGATACCGAGAGCAGCACATCGTGACCGCCGACCAGGCCGCCCCAGCTCAGGCGCAACCGACGGTCTGCGCCGCTGCCGATCTTGAGCGAGGCTTCTGTGCCGACGTTGCTGCCGCTGCGGGTCACCACGTTGATGACGCCGAACATGGCGTCGCCGCCGTAGATCGCCGCACTGGGGCCACGGATCACCTCGATGCGCTCGATCAAGCCGATATCGAGCGGGAAGGTCGAGTCGACCGGTGCGCTGGCGAAAATGTTTTCGTTGACCGACTGGCCATCGATCAGCGTCCGCATGCGCGGGCGATAGTCTCCGGGTTGCGAGATGCCGCGCACGCCGCCGTAGGTATAGGTGTGGTCATGGGTGACGGTGAATCCCTGCAGGCTGCGCAGCGCGTCGCCCAGCGTCCGCCAGCCGTAAAGGCGGATGTCGTCGGCGGTGAGTATGGAAACGACAGAGGTAATCTGGTCCGGATTTTCGGCAAATTTGGGCGTCGAGACGATGCGGACCTTGAGCAGATCCTCGAGCGAATTGTCGATGGCATCAATGGCGCCCCAGGCTGGGGTCACCAGAGTGAATCCCACGCTTAGCAGTGCGCAGGGAAGGATGTGACGGAGGCGGATCTTCCCGAGTGTCATTCGGTATTGTCGACCGGTGCGAGCGAAGTCGGCACCGCCTTGAAGGCGAGGAACTCCTCAACCGGCATCGGCCGTGCGAACAGGAATCCCTGGAAGATGTCGCAACCGATGTCGCGCAACAACGAGGCTTGCCGCTCCGTTTCGACACCTTCGGCAACGACCGTCAGGCCGAGGGCATGGCCCAGGGTGATGATCGCGTGCACGAGCGCGCGCTCGCGGCTATCGTTTTCGAGGTCGATGACGAAGGAACGGTCGATCTTGATTTCGTCGATGCTGAAACGGTTCAGGTAGCCGAGCGACGAGAATCCCGTTCCGAAATCGTCGAGCGAGACGTGGATGCCACGCTGGCGCAGCTGGGCGATGACGTTCTGGGCGGTATCGGCGTTCTGCATCAGAACGCTTTCGGTCAACTCGATGACCAGTGATTCCGGTGGAATGCCGGTGCGGTTTAGTTGTTCGTCGATGAACTGGATAAGCGAGCGTTCGAAAATACTGCCGGCCGACAGGTTGATGCTGATCCGCCCCGGCCTCATGCCCCAGCTGCGCCAGTCGGCGATCAGGTCGCAGACATGGGCGATCAGCCATTCGCTGATCGGGTGGATCAGACCGGTTTCCTCGGCCAGGGGAATGAACTCACCCGGCGAAATGATGCCCAGTTCAGGGTGCTTCCAGCGCAGCAGGACTTCGGCGCCCTTCAGCTTGCCGGTGCGAGCGCAGAGCTTGGGCTGAAAATACGGTTGCAGTTGGCCACCCTGTTCGATGGCGGCGCGCAGATGGCGTTCCAGCATCATGCGATGGCTGGCGGCACGGTCATGCTGCGGATCGAAGAAGCTCACGCTGGCGCCGCCGCTGGCGGATGCCTGGGTGGCGACCAGCATGGCCTGGCGCATCAGTTCCGGAATGGCGTCGGTATGTTCCGGGTAGTCGGCGATGCCGATGAAGACCTTGATCAGGACTTCTTCATCCTGCAGCAGCAAGGGGCGCTGCATGATTTCGACGATTTGCCCCGAGAAGCATTGAATCCGCTCTTTAGACATATTCCCCGGCAGTGCGGCAATCAGGGCGTGCTCGTCGTAGCGCGCCAGCTTTACTTGTTGAATGTATTCGAGATCGGCGCCGCAGCAACATGCCGGGGTTTCGAGCAAGCCTTTGAGGCGTCCGGTCAGTGCGCGGATCGTGGCATCGGCGACCTCCTGGCCGAGGACGGTCTGCACGTCGCGAAGATTGGCCAAATGGATGAAGACGACCGACAGCGGGTGTTTTCCCGACAATTCAGTCTCGCGCTCAAGCAGTTCGACCAGGCGGGCCCGGTTGTTCAGCCCGGTGACCGCATCATGCCAGGCGAGGTCGCGAATCCTTTCCTCCTGCGTGACGCGTTCGGTAATGTCCTGGGTGAATCCTTCGGCACCGATGTAACGGTGGCGTTCGTCGAAGCGGGGAAAGCCGCGTTCGTGGACGTGTTGCCAGGCATTGCTGTCGACCACGTTGCGCAGGCGGTAGTCGATCTGATAGGGGCGCCCCATGCACAATTCCGCGCGCTGGCGCAGCAGCAGGGTGCGGTCCTCGCGGTGCACACGGGCCATCAGGCGCTTGTCGGGAAATGGCAACTGGCTGGCGCCGATGATTTCAAGGTATTCCCGCGAGGCGCGAATGATGTTGCCTTCGGTGTCGGTCGTCCAGTTGCCGAGACGGGCAATCTGCTGGGTGTTGATCAGCGTCGCCTGGCTGTCGTACAGCTCGCGGATGGCCGAGGCGGAGCGCAGCAGGTAGCGGATGCGGTGCGGCATCAGCGGGATGTTCAGTGGCTTGGTGATGAAATCCGTGGCGCCGCAGCGGTAGGCTTCATCGATGGATTTCTGGTCGTCGAGCGCGGTGAGCATGATGATCGGCAGGTGTTCGAGCCGATGCTTGCGGCGCAGGATGCGGCAGGCTTCGAAGCCGTTCATGCCGGGCATCAGCACGTCGAGCAGGATCAGGCTGGGAAGGTAGCCCTCGCTGATCATCAGGATGGCCTGTTCGGCTGAGCTGGCCGTGCTAACTTCGAACTCATGCTGCGCCAGCACCGATTCGGTGATGGTGCGCATGACCGGTTCGTCATCGACGATCAGGATGCGGGGTTTGATGTTGTCCAATTCATTCCCCCTTTTTCTGGCCAAGTTCTTCCAGCAGTTTCTCGGCGGCGGAGCGAACCAGCACGAATTCCGAAACGATGTCTGGCAGCAGGCTCAGTAGTTTGGCTGACTGCTGGCTGCGGGCTGCCTGTTCGGCTTCCTTGCAGCGCGCCGAAAAATCCATCAGGCCGAGTGCTGCGCTTGAGCTTTTCAGGTTATGCACGATGCGGGTGATGTGATCTAGATCGAAGTCGCCGCTCAGATTCGACAGCACCTCGATATGGGCCATGCCTTCCCGCAAGTATGAGTTCACCACGTTCGGGATGATGCGGTCGGCCTCCTTGCCAAGGCTGGCGCGGAGTTCGCGGAAATCGAAGCTGGGCATTGTAGCATCCATGCCATTGTCCTTGGATGGCTGCGCAGGGAGAGTTTCCACCACTTCGATTTCTTCAGCCGCTTCATTGCCGATGCGGGTTGCCGGCAACCAGCGCAGCATGGCCGTGCTGATGCCGTCGATGGTGACCGGCTTGGCGACGTAGTCGTCCATGCCGGCCTGCAGGCACATTTCGCGGTCGCCGGCGAGCGCATTGGCCGTCAAGGCGATGATCTTCTGCCGCGGCCGCTCTTCGGCCGCCTCCCATTCGCGGATGTGGCGGGTTGCCGTCAGACCGTCCATGACCGGCATCTGGACGTCCATCAGGACCATGTCGAATGAGCGCTGGCGCAGGATGTCCAGCGCCTCCTGCCCGTTGATCGCATGGCTGGTCTGGCAACCCAGGGTATTCAGGATCTGTTCGAGAATCAGGCGGTTTGTGTCGTTGTCTTCGACCATCAGCACATCGGCACCGAAATGCAATGCGCCGCCGTCATGCGCTGTCTCTTCCTCGTCCTCTTCGGTCAGGCTCCACATCTGGGCCAGCTCGGTCCATAGCGCCAGGTCGCCGAAGGGTTCGCTCAATTCGCCCTCGATCCACTCCGGCATCGGCAGAATTTGCCCTTCCGGGCTGGCAACGCCGCGTACGATCAACGCCGGGGCCGTCGGCCAGGTGTCGCGCAGTTTGAGTATGGTGCGCAGATCGGTGTTGTCTTCGAGCAGGATGGTATCGGTATTGAAACCGCCGGACACCGACGGATTCTGGCCAACGTCCGAGCTGGAAATGGCGTTGATGCCGGCCCAGCGCAACAGATTCAGCCAGTGCTGGTTGCGTGCCTCGTTGTTGCAGGAAACGACAACATTCCTGCCGCGCAGGCCGGGCATCCATTCCGGTAGTCTGCGGGTTTCTCCGCCGGCAGCCAGCAGCGGAAGCGTGATCGAAAACACGGACCCTTGGCCGGGCATGCTGGTGACCGTGATCCTGCCGCCCATCAGCTGGATGAGGTCATGCACGATGGCCAGTCCCAGTCCGCTGCCACCGAAACGGCGGCTCATGCTGTTATCGGCCTGGCGGAAGGGGGAGAAAATATCGCATTGTGCGGCTTCGCTGATGCCGATGCCGGTGTCCAGAACATCGATGTTCAACTGCTGTTTACCGCTGTCGGTGGTGCGTCGGCAGGATATACGAATCCCGCCGTTACTGGTGAATTTGATCGCGTTGTTGAGCAGGTTGGTGATGATCTGACCAAGGCGGTATTTGTCGCCGAGGATGTAGTCCGGCAGGTCCGGGGCGATGTCAAACCACAGTTCCAGCCCTTTCTTGCGCGCCGCCGGCGCGAAGGCATGGGCGACCTGCCCGATCACATCGCGGAATGGGAAGGGGAGTTTTTCGAGTTGCAAGCCCCCGGCTTCGATACGCGAGAAATCGAGAATGTCGTTGAGCAGGAAGAGCAGCGAGTCGGCTGAGCCGCGCAGGGTTGCCAACTGGCTTTGTTGGTGGGCGCTGAGCTTGCCGGCGGCAAGCAGGTCGGCAACCCCGATGATGCCGTTCATCGGCGTGCGGATTTCGTGGCTCATGTTGGCGAGGAAGGCACTCTTGGCACGGTTGGCGCCTTCCGCTGCCTCTTTGGCAAGAACCAGTTCCTGGGTCCGGCGATTGACTTCTTCCTCGAGATGTTCGCGATATTGCTCGAGTGCCTCGTCACGGCTGTCGATTTCGACGAGCATAGTGTTGAAGGCATCGGCCAGTTGTCCGATTTCATCGTTGGAGTGCTTGGTTGCCCGCTCGCTGAAATTCTTGCTGCCGGCAATCCGGTTGGCGGTGTCGGTCAGCGACCCCAGGGCGGAGAGCAGGGAGCGTTGCATCCGGTTGGCAATCAGCAGGGCCAGCGCGAAGGCAACCAGCGAGGCCGCGGCAAAGGAGGCCAGGTCGGTTGTGATTTCGTGCCAGACGCTGCCCAGGCTCGCGGTCAGGGAAACCGTTCCGATGACGCTATCGTTCATGGTGATCGGCACGATGCTGGTCACATGCTTCCAGTCGGCAACCGTTCCCGAGTTGGCGGTGAGGGCGGCCTGGCGATGGGTTTCGGTGGGCGAAGTGGTGCCCGGCAGCAGGTAGGCGTAGCTGAAACTGCTGTCGGTATTGGTCATCCGGCCGACCACGATATCCGGATGTCGGGACAGGGCCGCAAACAGGCGTTCGGCACCGGGAGCGTCCTGAAACTCGACGACTGCCGTGGCGTTGAAGGCGATCACCTCGGCCATTGAGCGGAGTTCGGTCAGCTTGGCCGAGCGCCGGTGTTCGGTCTGTCGAGCGGCAAAAAACAGCGCGGTACACAGCAGGCTGATGCCGATCGATACGGTGATGATCAGCGCCAGTCGGCGGCGGATGGGCAGGTCATGCTTCATCGAACTGCTCCGGTTACTTGGCGGGCGAGGCGTAGCATTTGCGAACTCGCTTTCAGGTTGGCGCGATTGATTGCCTCGGCATTGACATCGAATTGCAGGCGTCCGTCGTTGCGGATCAGGGCGATGGCGCCGCCGTCGCGAACAAAGGTTTCGACATCGCTGACGGTGAGTATGGGTTGTCGGTCAACCCAGCGCAAGATGGCGCCGATACGTGCTTCCTCGGTATCGGGAATGAATAGCGCCTGGCAATCCGCCAACTGGTCTGGCGTGCTCACCTTGCGGATACGAAGTTCGCGCCCGACGATCTGGCGTCCTTCGTAATTGGCCAAGTACGGGCCAAGGCTGTCACGCCCGAACAGGCAGATGCTGACAGTGCTGCGGGTACCTGGCCATTCCACGTACTTGAGGAAATTGACCAGGTAGGCTGCTTTGAGTTGCGACTCCGATGTGATCTCGCCGAATGTCGACGGCATCGCCAGCACCAGGCCAACGGCCAGTGCCAGCTGAGCAGCGATTCGACTGAGGGCGCGAGGCAGCATGGGGTGGGTCAGAAAGTCCAGCGCGTGCTGACCAGCCAGGTGCGCGGGATTTCCGTCGCGGTGGTCGGGATGTAGTCGGAAATGTATTCGACCCGGTTCGCGCCGATCAGGTTGCGGCCGATCAGTGCGAATTCGAGATCCTTGTTCCAGCGGTAGGCATAGCGCAAATCAACGGTGACATAGCCGCCTACCGCATCGAATCGGGGTGAGCCCGTCGCGTTGGGTACTGTGTCGACCAGCCTGACGCGTTGATAGCCGCTGGAGCCGCGCAACCACAGGTCGAACTGTTGGTTGCTGGCGACATTCCACTGCGAGCGGAGCGATGCGAGGTGGCGCGGATGGGCGCGCTCTGTAATCTCGGCGTCCTCGTTGACTATGGGATCGCTGCTGCGGTCCATCTTCAGGGTGCTCCAGGCATACGACAGTTGCAGGCGCCAAGAGGGCATTGGCAACCAGTCGGCGGACAGCTCGATACCGTCATTCCAGCCCGCGCCTTGATTGACCGTTTGGGTCAGATTGAAAATCGCCAGGGTTCCGGGGAATGCCGTGGGGATGCCAAAGTAATTGCACGCCGCTGTGTTCTGCCCGGGCAAGAAGGCGCTGCAACTGAATTGCCCTGTTTGGGAGCCGGAACGCAGGTTGGTGTGCCGGTAGCGATAGGTGCTGAGGTCGGCGCTGAAGGTATTGGAAAACTGTTTGCGGTATCCCAATTCCAGGCCGCGCGACATCTCGGGGCCGAGATTGCCATTGGCATTCACGTAGCTAATTACCGGGATGGCAAGCCCGGCGCGCTGGATGACCATCGCGCCGCCGAGAATCGAGATGTCGCGTTCGGCACGCACCGAAGTGCGGGGAGCCTGCGCCAGTTTTAGCCAGGCCGAGTCGGTTCGCGTCGGCGTCCACATCATGGTGGCGTTTGCAGAATAGTTCGTGCCGTTGTGGCTGCTGTTGTCGGCGCGTGCCCCCAAGCCCAGTTTCAGGGTGTCGGCTACGAGCCGCCATTCGTCGTGGAGGAATATGCCGGCATTGCGCTGGGTGTAGGACGTGCCGTTGATCGAAATATAGGGCGGGTTGGGCGATATCTCGTCCGTCGAAGATCGGTAATTGAAGCCCCAGATCAGGTCGTGGCGGTCAAGGGCACGCCGTCCCTGGTAGTCGAGGTCGTAAGTCGTCCGGCTCTCGTGGATGAAGTTCGTGATCTCCATCCCGGAGGCGGTCGCCGACATCTGGAGCGACGATTCGACTCCCCAGTCGCTCAGCCAGCGATAGCGGCCAACCAGGCTCTGGCTGTTCATTTCCTGTGTCGGGTAGTACGAGGAAACGCGCAATCCGGGTTGGCTCCAGTCGGGTTTTGTCCGCCAGATATCGCCGGTTTGGCTGCGCGTGGCATTGGCCCAGATGCTCAGGTCACGGCCCCCGCCCAAGGCATGGTCGAGTCGGAAATCGATCAGGGCGTTTTCGAGTCGGTCGCGTGCCTTTTCCGGGTAGTCGTGTTGGTGGGAATTGTCGATATGGCGACCCTGGGCCGAAAGTCGCCAACTGGTGCTGTCGTTGACGATCTGTCCGAAGCGGGCGTAGAGATAGCCGTTTCCCTGGGTGCCTCCGGTCATGCTGACGGTCGTGCCGGCCTGGCTGCGCGTCGGCTTGCTGATAATGTTGATCAGGCCGTTAACAGCATTCGCTCCCCACATGACGGCACCGGCCCCGCGAATGACTTCGATACGCTCGATGTCCTCAAGCGGAATGGAGTCGAGTTCCCAGGTCACTCCGGCAAACAGCGGGTGATAGATACTGCGGCCGTCGATCAGGACCTGCAGCTTGGTTGCGAATCGTCCGTTGAAACTGCGTGCGGTGACGGCGTAACGGCCATTGTCGATCTGCGCAACCTGGATGCCGGGCACCATGCGCAACACGTCGGGCAGAGCCTGGGCACCGGAGCGCCGGATGTCTTCGGCGGAAATGACGAAAGCTGCGGCGGCGACATCCGAAATGCTCTGGCTTTTGCGTGATACCGAGGTGATGTCGGTTTTGACGAGTTCTTCGAGACTCAGGTCATCGATAAAAGGGTCAGCAGCCTGACTGTTCGTCGAGAAGACTGAAAGCAGGGCCGTCAGCACGAGAGCATATCTCATTGTCATTTCCAGTGCGCGGTATGTCACAAATATTGTTTTTGTTATTTGTGGGCTTGAATATGATTCTCGCCTTGCCTGTTTGATAATGCAAGCCAGGTTGGCCAAAAACTGATGAGATTTTTTATAAATATGTGAAATATTGCGTCTTGGCTTCATTGCCCGTTTCGCATGGTCAGGCGATGAGAACTGGGTCTCGATGCAAATGGAGGGAGAGGGCGGTGTGTCCGGTCTGCGGTACGCTCAGCCGAGCAGGGCGACCGCCTTGATCTGGGCGCGCAGGGTGAGGCCTGGCCGTATGTCGAGTTTTTCGGCGGAGCGTCGGGTGATGCGCGCGAGCAAGGGTTCGCTTCCTGCCTGCAGTTTGACCATGATGTGGCCCGGGGTATCGGTTGGCGCCAGATCGATGACGGTGGCGGTCACGCAATTCAGGATGCTGGACAAGGTTTGCGGCACCAGCGCCAGGCTGACATCCCGGGCATGAATGCGGCAGCGCAGCGTCGTGCCGATGGCTTCGCTGCGGCGGGAAACGAAGATCATGCCGCCCGAAAACTCGAGGCGCGTGAGATCGTCGGCTTCGTGAGCCGCGATGCGGGCATCAATGACGACACCTGCATCGTCGGCAAAGGCTGCCGGCAAGTCGATGCGGCCGAGCACGTCGTTGAGCGGTCCGCTGGCGACCGCCTTTCCGCCGTCGAGCAGAACCAGATGGTCGGCCAGGCGCGCCACTTCGTCCGGAGCATGGCTGACGTAGATGATTGGGATATCCAGGTCGCGGTGCAGGCGTTCGAGGTAGGGAAGGATTTCGCTCTTGCGCCGGAGGTCGAGGGCGGCCAGCGGCTCATCCATCAGCAGTATCCGCGGGGCGGCCAGCAAGGCACGGGCGATGGCCACGCGCTGGCGTTCCCCTCCCGACAATTGCCGCGGCGAGCGCTCGAGCAAAGGGGCGATGCCGAGCAAATCGGCGACGTCGGCGATGCTCAAGGAACTGGCGCCGCGTGTCCGGCGTTGCCCGAATTCCATGTTTCCGCGTACCGACAGGTGGGGAAACAGGCCAGCATCCTGGAAAACGACACCCAGGGCACGCCGGTGCGGCGGCAGGAAAATGCCGCGTGCCTCGTCCTGCCATACCGCGTCACCAAGGGCGAAATAGCCTTGGTTTGCCCGTTCCAGGCCGGCCATGGCGCGCAGGCAGGTGGTCTTTCCCGAGCCGGAATGGCCGAACAGCGCCGTCACGCCCTGTCCGGGCAATCTCAGGTCGACATCGAGCGAAAACTCGGCCCGCTCAATAAGAAAGCGCGCGCTGATTTCTTCGCTCATGACGCATTCCGGCGTGCCGGGTTGAAGGTATACAAGGCCATCAGCACCAGGAAGCTGAATAGGACCATGCCACCGGACAGCCAGTGGGCCTGGGTATATTCCAATGCCTCGACATGATCGTAAATCTGTACCGAGACCACCCGGGTCTTTTCCGGGATGTTGCCGCCGATCATCAGGACGATGCCGAATTCACCCACCGTATGGGCGAAGCCGAGAATGGCGCCGGACAGGAAACCCGGCTTGGCAAGCGGTACCGCGACCGACCAGAAAGTGTCCCAGGGACTTGCACGCAGCGTGGAGGCCACTTCCAGCGGTCCGTCACCGATGGCTTCGAAGGCGTTTTGTATGGGTTGCACGACGAAGGGCAGGGAATAGAACACCGAGGCGATGACCAGGCCGGGGAAGGTGAAGGGCAGCAGGCCAAGGCCCAGCGCCTGTGTCAGTTGGCCGATCGGCCCGTTCGGCCCCATGGTGACCAGCAGGTAGAAGCCGAGAACCGTTGGCGGCAGGACCAAGGGCAAGGCAACGACCGCACCGACAGCACCCTTGAAAACCGAGCGGGTGCGAGCCAGCCACCAGGCGATCGGCGTACCAATGATGAGCAGCAGCAGCGTGACAATCGTGGCCAGTTTCAGGGTCAGCCAGACGGCAGCGAGATCGGTACTATCCATGCGGGCCAGGAGGAGGGGAAAGTTCCGGCAGTTTACACAGGGTTGACGCGATACCGAAGCGCCTTTGCAGTCCGGAATGCGTTCCTTGCGATGGCGAAAATCAATTCCATGTGAATTTGCTCACAGACGTTTTTTTTCGCCTGGGTGACACTGACGTCAAGCCAATACGAAAGCCGGATCATGTCAAGCATTTACTCCAAGACGCTACGCC
>CAMKYP010000054.1 GCA_946477505.1 uncultured Dechloromonas sp.
GCTTTCGCTTTTCCGGAAAGCTTTGCCAGCGAACTTGAGCTGCCGTCCCGCGTCGAGCATGCCGAAGCCCTCGTCTTTTCCGGCCAACGCCTGTTCTCGGCGCTGGCCGGCTGGCTCAATACGCGGCAGCTGCTGCTGCGCCGCTGCACCTTGCGCTTCCGGCACGATGACGGCGCACCGAGCGATCTTTCCTTGAGCTTTGCCGAGCCAGCAGCCGACGAGGCGCGTTTTTTGCGCTTGCTGCGCGAACACTTGGGGCGCTGGCAATTGCCGGCGCCGGTCGAGGCGGTTCGCCTGCAGGCCGACGAGCTGGCGGAAAAGCCAGGAAGCAGCGCCTCACTGTTCGCCGCGACGACAAACGGCGAGGGCCATCTGGCCTGCCTGGAACGCTTGCGCGCCCGCCTCGGTGCGTGCGCCGTGCAGGGGCTGGATGCGGTCGCCGACTATCGGCCGGAGCGGGCAAGCCGCGAGCGGGATGCTGTGATCACTCCGCGTCCGCCCGCAGGCCGAATGCCCGAAAACCAGACGGGGCAACCCGGACTGCCGCGCCCACTGTGGCTGTTGCCGAAGCCGCAGCCGCTCGCCGAACGGGCGGGCAGCCCGAACTGGCAAGGGCCGCTCAAGCTGTTGTCGAGGTCCGAAAGGCTGGAAAGCGGCTGGTGGGACACCGGTGAGCAGGGGGCTACCGGCGATGTCCGACGCGACTATTTCGTGGCCCGCAACCCGCAGGGGCAGTGGGCCTGGGTTTTTCGCAATGCCGAGGGCTGGTTCCTGCACGGCCTGTTTGCCTGAAACGGTGAAGTCATGTCGTTGCCTGCCTATGCCGAGTTGCATTGCCTGTCGAATTTCAGCTTCCTGCGCGGCGCCTCGCATCCGGACGAACTGATCGAGCGCGCGGCGGAGCAGGGCTATGCGGCGCTGGCCTTGACCGACGAATGCTCGCTGGCCGGCATCGTTCGGGCGCATCAGGCCGCCAAGCGAAGCGGCCTGAAACTGATCGTTGGCAGTGAAATGACGACAGCCGACGGCCTCAAGCTGGTTTTCCTAGCCAGGAACCGCGAGGGCTACGGCAATCTTTCGGCACTTATCACCCTGGCACGGCGGCGGGCAGGAAAGGGGAATTACACGCTGCAGCGCCACGACCTGACCGCCGTTTCGCCGAACGGCGCGCTGCCCGATTGCCTGGTTCTCTGGATTCCGGATGACAAGGCATCCAGCGAGGATGGGCATTGGCTGGCCGAACGCTTCCCCGGCCGCCTCTGGATTGCCGCCGAACTGCACGCCGGGCCGGACGATGCGGCGAAGCTGGCCGACCTGCAAGCCTTGGGCGCGGCCTGTCGCCTACCATTGGTGGCGACCGGCGACGTTCATATGCACACCCGCGACCGACGTCCGGTGCAGGATGTGCTGACTGCCCTGCGGCTGAAAACGACGCTCTTCGAAGCGGGCTATGCCTTGTTTCCCAACGCCGAACGGCATCTGCGGACGCGGCTGCGCCTGTCGCGCCTCTATCCGGCCGAGTTGCTGGCCGAAACGCTCAAGATCGCCGAACAGTGCGAGTTTTCGCTCGACGAACTGCGCTACGAATACCCCGAGGAGATCGTCCCGCCGCAACACTCGGCAAGCTCCTGGTTGCGCCACGAAACGGAACGCGGCCTGCAATCCCGCTACCCGCAAGGCGTTCCCGCTGCTGTTCGGCAGCGCGTCGAGCACGAACTGACCCTGATCGCCGAACTCAAGTACGAAGCCTATTTCCTGACGGTCTACGACATCGTGTGCCACGCGCGCAAGCTCGGCATTCTCTGCCAGGGGCGCGGCGCCGCTGCCAATTCGACGGTCTGCTTCGCGCTGGGCATCACCGAGGTCGATCCGGCGCGCGCCGCCATGCTGTTCGAGCGCTTCATCTCGAAGGAGCGTGGCGAGCCGCCGGATATCGATGTCGATTTCGAGCACGAAAGGCGCGACGAGATCATCGCCTACATCTACGGCAAATACACCCGCGAACGCACGGCATTGACCGCGGCGCTGATTACCTACCGGACCAAGGGCGCCCTGCGCGACGCGGGGCGGGTGCTTGGTTTCGAGGCGGCGCGCATCGACGCCCTGACCGCCTCGCTGGCCTGGTGGGACAAGCGGGAACAGCTGCCCGAGCGCTTTGCCGAGCAGGGGCTCGACCCTGCATCGCCGCGCGTTGAGAAATGGTTCTGGATCGCCGGGCAACTGCGCGGCTTTCCCCGCCACCTGACCCAGCATGTCGGCGGCTTCGTCATGTCGCGCGGTCCGCTGGCCCGTCTGGTGCCGGTTGAAAACACGGCGATGCCGGAACGCACGGTGATCCAGTGGGACAAGGACGATCTCGATGCCGTCGGCCTGATGAAGGTCGACGTGCTGGCGCTCGGCATGCTGTCGGCGCTGCGCCGCATGCTCGACACCTTGAGCCGGACGACCGGCCGGGTCTGGCGCCTGTGCGACATTCCGGCCGAAGACCCGGCCACCTACGCCATGCTCGGCCACGCCGACAGCATGGGCGTCTTCCAGGTCGAATCGCGCGCCCAGATGTCCATGCTGCCCCGTCTCCGGCCGCGCTGCTACTACGACCTCGTCGTCGAAGTGGCGCTCGTCCGGCCGGGTCCGATCCAGGGCGACATGGTGCATCCCTACCTCAAGCGACGCCAGGGGCGGGAACGCATCGAAAAAATTTCACCGGCCGTCGACAAGGTGCTCGAACGCACCTATGGCGTGCCCATCTTTCAGGAACAGGTCATGCAGTTGGCCATCGTCGCCGCCGGTTTCACCCCGGGCGAAGCCGACGAGCTGCGCCGTGCCATGGCTGCCTGGCGGCGCAAGGGCAACCTGCAGCGCTATCAGGACAAGCTGCGCACCGGCATGGCCGCCAACGGCCTGCCGGCCGAATTCGCCGAACGCATCACCCTGCAAATCCAGGGCTTCGGCGAATACGGCTTTCCCGAATCGCACGCCGCCAGTTTTGCCCTGCTGGTCTATGCCTCGGCCTGGCTCAAGCGCCATCACCCGGCCATCTTCCTGTGCGGGCTGCTCAACAGCCAGCCGATGGGTTTCTATTCGCCGTCGATGCTGATCCAGGACGCCCGCCGCCATGGTGTCGACGTCCTGCCGCCGGATGCCGCCGCCAGCGATTGGGATAGCACGCTGGAGCACGCCGGAGCGGTGCGCCTCGGCCTGCGCGAAATCGGCGGTTTCGCACAGGCCGTCGCCGAGCGCATCGCGACGGCACGACGGAACTGTCCTTTTCGCAATGTCGCCGACCTGGCGGCACGCGCCGGGCTGCAACGCCGCGACCTTGATTTGCTGGCCGCCGCCGATGCCCTGCGCAGCCTGGTCGGGCACCGCCGGCAGGCGGCCTGGGCTGCCACGGCAGCAGTGGTGCAGGGTGATCTTTTCGACGGCATCGCGCCAGCGGAGCCGCAAATCGCACTGCTACCGCCGACTGAAGGCGAGAATCTGGTCGCCGATTACCGGCACCTCGGCCTCACGCTGCGCGCCCATCCCCTAACCTTGCTGCGCACCCGGCTGGCCGGGCATCGTTTCGTTCCGGCCGCCGAGCTCAAGCGCTCCGGAAACCGGGCGCTGGTCCGCACGGCCGGCATCGTCGTCGGACGCCAACGACCGGGAACCGCCACCGGCATCGTGTTCGTTACCCTGGAGGACGAAAGCGGCCTGACCAACGTCGTCATTCACCCCCGACTGGTCGACAGGCAGCGCCGTGAACTCCTCGGCGCCAGCCTCCTCGGTGTCTTCGGGCAATTACAGGTGGAAGGCGAGGTCGTCCACCTGGTCGCCAAGCGGCTGGTTGACCTGTCCGCCTGGCTGGGCAGGCTGGAGACTTTCAGCCGGGACTTTCATTGACAGGCATGCCCGGTGTCGAGCCGGGGGCATGCTTCGAGACGATCGATTCGAACGCAGGCCACGCAAGGGCCAAGCCTCGCATGCCGTTTGCGTCATGTGGGCAGCACGTTCTTTCTTTTCCTGGGCAATGGCACTTCCTCAATGCCCGGAGCAGTTCGGATCAGTTGATATTCAAATCTTCCGCTGCTCGGCAACAAACTTGGCAAGCGTATTGACCGAACGCAAATGCTGGCGCGAGCCTTCGTCGTTGGCCTCGATCACGATCCCGTACTTCTTCTTGAGCGCCAGCACCAGTTCCAGAGCATCGATGGAGTCCAGGCCCAGGCCTTCGTCGGCAAACAACGGGGTGTCGTCACCGATGTCGGCGAGGCTAAGGTCTTCGAGATTCATGGTCTCGATGATGAAGGCTTTCAGTTCCTGATGCAGTTCGTTCATGGTTTTTCAATTCGTTTTTGTGCGATAGACGGCTTCCGGGCAGCGGGAGGTGCCATCGTGCACCTGCCAAGCAGGGCGAGAATGCCGAAAACAGCCGGAAGGTGGCGGGGGAGCATCGATGGCGGCTGCTTGATGAAGCGTGGATTATAAGCGGATAAATTGGAGTCCCGATTGGTGAAATAGCTGACAAATTCACTCGAGTATTCTAAAATTGCCCCTCTTTGAATTGGGGAGATCGGCTTCCATGTTCCGGAATTTGCGTGAGGATATTCGTGCGGTCTTTGACCGCGATCCGGCAGCACGCTCGTTCTGGGAGGTCCTGACCTGCTATCCGGGAATTCACGCCCTGATCCTGCATCGTGTCGCCCATTGGCTCTGGGGACATCGCTTTCGCTGGCTGGGCCGCTTCACGGCACATCTGTCGCGCATGCTGACCGGTATCGAGATCCATCCCGGCGCCACCATCGGCCGCCGGTTTTTCATCGACCACGGCATGGGTGTGGTGATCGGTGAAACCGCTGTCATCGGCGACGATGTCACGCTTTACCACGGGGTCACGCTCGGCGGCACCTCGTGGAACAAGGGCAAGCGGCATCCGACGCTGGAGAGTGGTGTCGTCATTGGCGCCGGGGCCAAGGTCCTGGGTCCGATTACCATCGCCGCCGGCGCCAAGGTGGGCTCCAATGCCGTAGTGACCAAGGCTGTTCCAGCCGGCGCGACGGCCGTCGGCAATCCGGCACGGATTCTGGACAATACGGAGCAGGGCCGGCAACGGCAGGCGCAGGCCGAGAAGATGGGCTTCTCTGCCTACGCGGTCGGGCGTGACCAGGATGACCCGTTGGCCAAGGCCATTCATGGCTTGCTCGATCACGCCGCGGAAACCGATCGTCGCCTTGCCTCCCTGGTTCGGGAACTGGCTGCGCAGGGCGTGAAGTGCGACAGCGAGGTTGAGGCTGCCGATTCTTTCGATCCGCAATACCTGAGTAAAATAGTTGACTAATTGCTTGTCGGTTGCTTATAGTTGACCCGCTTACTAGGTTATTTTCAGGAGTTCGAAAATGCGTTTGACGACCAAAGGGCGTTTCGCCGTGACGGCCATGATGGATCTGGCCTTGCGCGGCGAAGAGGGGCCTGTGGCACTGGCCAGCATCAGCGAGCGCCAGAAAATCTCCCTGTCTTATCTCGAACAGTTGTTCGGCAAGTTGCGTCGTCACAAGCTAGTGGACAGTGTCCGCGGCCCCGGCGGCGGCTACTGCATCGCCCGACCGCTTGATCAGGTGCCGGTTTCGGAAATCATTCGCGCCGTCGATGAGCAACTCGATGCCACGCAGTGCGGTGGTCGTGAGAATTGCCACGACGAGCATCGCTGCATGACCCACGACCTGTGGACGACGCTGAATACGAAGATGTACGAATATCTCGCCTCGGTGACGCTCGAGCATCTGGTTCAGCGCGAGCGGCAGAAACGCTCTCCCGGCATGGCGGTCGTTGAGGATCAGCGCCGCCTCGGTCCGCAGCCGCGAGCCAAGATTTTGCGCGACAAGATTTCCGTCACCATCTGATTCGCGCCATGTTTCGCCCTGTCTATCTCGACCATAACGCCACGACGCCGATTGATCCGGCTGTGCTGGCCGCCATGCTGCCCTGGCTGGAGAGCCAGCACGGCAATGCGTCGAGTCGCCACGAATATGGCCGGCAGGCGCGGCAGGCAATCGACGAGGCCAGGCAGCGCGTCGCTGCGGCGGTGAATGCGCACCCCACCGAAGTGGTTTTCACCAGCGGCGGGAGCGAGGCCAATAACCTTTTTGTCAAGGGAGCGGCGGGATGTCTGAAGGCAGGTGTCATTGCCGTCAGTGCCGTCGAACACCCCTGCATCCTGAAACCCGCGCTGCAACTCCAGGCGCAAGGATGGCGGGTGCGTACGCTGGCGGTCGATGCAAACGCCCGTATCGACATGCTGGATTTTGCCGAAGCGCTGCAACTCAAGCCCAGGCTGTTGTCCGTGATGGCAGCCAACAACGAGACGGGCGTTCTTCAAGACATCGAACGGCTTGCCGAGACTGCAAAGGGTAGCGGCTGGTTCCACACCGATGCCGTCCAGGTGCTGGGCAAACAGGCGCTTGATTTTCGGGCGCTCAATGCTGCCGGTCTGCATGCGATGACCTTGTCGGCACATAAGGCTTGCGGACCCAAAGGCGCGGCAGCGCTGATTCTGGACAAGCGTGTCGAGATTCAGCCGCAGATTGCCGGTGGCGGCCATGAGCGCGGTTTGCGCTCAGGCACCGAAAATGTGGCGGCCCTTGTCGGGTTTGGCGTGGCGGCGGAACTTGCGGCACAGCGCGTTGCCGAACTGCCGGCTCGGTTGCGTGCCATGCAAAAAGCACTGGAGGCCGGACTGCTTGGACTGGGCGCTAGAATATTCGCCCAAGGCGCAGACCGCTTGCCCAATACCACCTATTTCGCTTTTCCCGGCATCGATGGTGAAACCCTGGTCGGCAAGCTGGACCGCGAGGGTTTTGCCGTAGCCAGCGGCGCAGCCTGTTCCAGCGCCAACCCCGAACCCTCGCATGTGCTGCGGGCGATGGGCGTGGAGCCGGAAAGCGCGCGCGGTGCGGTACGTGTCAGCCTGGGTGCTGGCAACACCGAGACCGATATTGAACAATTCATCAACGCCCTGCAGGCTACGGTCGGACGCCTGCAAGGACTGACAGCCGTGGCTGTCTGAACAACCCGACTTAGCGAGAATGACGATGAAACTCCCGATCTACCTGGATTATTCGGCAACGACCCCGGTCGACCCGCGCGTTGCGGAAAAAATGATTCCTTACCTGTGCGAGAACTTCGGCAATCCGGCTTCGCGTTCGCACAGCTTCGGCTGGGTGGCCGATGCGGCGGTTGAGGAGGCGCGCGAGCAGGTGGCCGCGCTGATCAATGCCGATCCGAAGGAGATCGTCTGGACCTCGGGCGCGACCGAGTCGAACAACCTCGCCATCAAGGGAGCTGCCAATTTCTATGCCGGCACCAAGGGCAAGCACATCATCACCGTGAAGACCGAGCACAAGGCTGTCCTCGATACGGTACGCGAAATGGAGCGCCAGGGTTTCGAGGCGACCTATCTGGATGTCCAGGAAAACGGCCTGCTCGATCTGGAGGCTTTCAAGGCCGCGATTCGCCCTGATACCGTGCTCGCCTCGGTCATGTTCGTCAATAACGAAGTCGGTGTCATCCAACCGATCGCCGAATTGGGCGAAATCTGCCGCGAGAAGGGTGTCATCTTCCATGTCGATGCCGCCCAGGCGACCGGCAAGGTGGAGATCGACCTGCAGAAACTCAAGGTCGACCTGATGAGCTTCTCCGCACACAAGACCTATGGCCCGAAGGGCATTGGCGCCCTGTACGTCCGCCGCAAGCCGCGCATCCGCCTCGAGGCTCAGATGCACGGTGGTGGTCATGAGCGCGGCTTCCGCTCCGGCACGCTGGCGACGCACCAAATTGTCGGCATGGGTGAGTGTTTCCGTCTGGCCAAGGAAGAAATGGCCGAAGAAAACAAGCGCATCGGCGCCTTGCGCGACAAGTTGCTCAAGGGGCTGCAGGATATCGAGGCTACCTACGTCAACGGCGATCTTGAACAGCGCGTGGCGCACAATCTGAACATCAGCTTTGCCTATGTCGAAGGCGAATCGATGATCATGGCCATCAAGGATCTGGCGGTTTCCTCGGGTTCTGCCTGCACCTCGGCCAGCCTTGAGCCTTCCTACGTCCTGCGCGCCCTGGGGCGCGACGATGAATTGGCGCACAGCTCGATCCGCTTTAGCATTGGCCGCTTCACCACTGAAGAGGAAATTGACTATGCAATCAAACTACTACATGCAAAAGTTGGCAAATTACGTGAGCTTTCGCCGCTGTGGGAAATGTACAAGGACGGCATTGATCTGAGCACCGTTCAATGGGCGGCCCATTAAGTTGCCAGCTAGCGGTCGTGCGTTATTAGTCGGCGACCGATCATGCGCAACTGACAACCGAATTTAGGAGAAACAACATGAGCTATAGCGTAAAAGTCATTGATCACTATGAGAATCCGCGTAACGTCGGCTCCTTCGGCAAGGAAGACGATGGCGTGGGTACCGGCATGGTCGGCGCCCCGGCTTGCGGCGACGTCATGAAATTGCAAATCAAGGTGAACAAGGCCGGCGTCATCGAAGATGCCAAGTTCAAGACCTATGGTTGCGGCTCGGCGATTGCCTCGTCTTCCCTGGTGACCGAATGGGTCAAGGGCAAGACCGTGGATCAGGCGTTGGCCATCAAAAATACGGAAATCGCTGAAGAACTGGCCCTGCCACCGGTTAAAATCCATTGTTCGATCCTGGCCGAGGATGCCATCAAGGCAGCCGTGGCGGATTACAAGAAAAAGCACGGAGAATAAGCATGGGCGTCACCTTGAGCGACAAGGCGGCAAAACACGTCGCCAACTTCCTGACCAAGCGGGGCAAGGGTATCGGCTTGCGCCTCGGCGTGCGTACCAGCGGTTGTTCCGGCATGGCGTACAAGCTGGAGTTTGTCGACGAGGTGAACGAAGACGATCTGGTCTTTGAAAGCGCTGGCGTCAAGGTGATCGTCGATGCCAAGAGCCTGCCTTACCTTGACGGAATGGAACTGGACTACGCCCGCGAGGGCCTGAACGAGGGGTTCAAGTTCAATAACCCCAACGTCAAGGACCAGTGCGGCTGCGGCGAATCGTTCAACGTCTGATGGATTTCAAGGCCGATCATTTCGTCCTGTTTGGAATCAAGCCGACATTCAGGCTCGACCTGTCGGATCTGGATTCGCGTTATCGCGACATCCAGGCGCAGGTGCATCCAGATCGTTTTGCCCATGCCGGCGAAGCCGAGAGGCGCCTCTCCATGCAGTGGGCGACGCATGCCAACGAGGCTTACCAGACGCTGAAAAAGCCGCTGGAACGGGCCAAGTACTTGCTCCATCTGGCCGGGCACGATATCCAGGCAGAAAATAATACCGCCATGCCGGCCGACTTCCTGATGGAACAGATGGAGTGGCGTGAAGCCGTGATGGAAGCACGGGGCGGCGGTGACCATCATGAACTGGAACACCTGCACAACCGCCTGCGCAGCGATATCAAATCCCGCTACGAAGAACTCGGCCAGCTGCTGGACGATGCGGGCGATTTCGCCCTGGCGACGGATCGCGTTCGCCGGCTGATGTTCCTGGAAAAACTTTTGCACGAAATCGACGACGCGTTGGCGTCGCTGGAAGAATAAACAATGGCTTTGTTTCAAATCGCCGAACCGGGCGAATCGGCGGCGCCGCACGAGCACAAGCTCGCCATCGGTATCGATCTCGGCACCACCAATTCACTGGTGGCCACCGTGCGCAGCGGCATCGCCGTCTGCCTGAACGACGATCAGGGGCGCCCCTTGCTGCCGTCGGTGGTTCGTTACCATGCCGACGGCACGACCGAGGTCGGGTACGACGCCCAGAAAAATCAGGCGGTCGATCCCAAGAACACGATCGTTTCGGTAAAGCGTTTCATGGGGCGGGGTACCAAGGACATCGCCCACATCGAATCGATGCCCTACGACTTTGTCGAAACGCCCGGCATGGTCCGTATCAAAACCCATGCCGGCATCAAAAGCCCGGTCGAGACCTCCGCGGAGATACTGAAAGTCCTGAAGGCACGGGCCGAAGCGGGGTTGGGCGGCGATCTCGTCGGTGCGGTCATCACGGTTCCGGCCTACTTCGACGACGCGCAGCGCCAGGCTACCAAGGACGCCGCTCGCCTGGCCGGCCTCAATGTCCTGCGCCTGCTCAACGAACCCACCGCAGCAGCCATTGCCTACGGCCTGGATAACGCCGCCGAAGGGGTCTATGCGGTTTACGACCTGGGTGGCGGAACCTTCGACATTTCCATCCTCAAGCTGACCAAAGGCGTTTTCGAAGTCATGTCCACCGGCGGCGATTCCGCCTTGGGGGGGGACGATTTCGATCATCGCATCTATTGCTGGGTGATTGAGCAGGCCAAGCCGCAGCCGTTGTCGCCGGAAGATTCGCGCCGCCTGATGATGCGCTGCCGCGAGGCCAAGGAATTCCTGACCAACAATCCGGAAGCACCGATCTCGCTACGTCTCGCCAGCGGCGAGATGATCGACATCAAGCTCGATGTGGCGACCTTTGCCAGCATCACGCAGACCCTGATTTCCAAGACACTCCAACCGGTCAAGAAAGCCTTGCGCGATGCCGGGCTGCGCGCGGATGACGTCAAGGGCGTCGTCATGGTCGGTGGCGCTACGCGCATGCCGCAGATTCAAAAAGCGGTCGGCGACTTTTTCCGCCAGGAACCGCTGACCAACCTCGACCCCGACAAGGTGGTGGCGCTGGGCGCCGCCACGCAGGCCAATCTGCTGGCCGGCAACAAGACGGGAAAGGATGACTGGCTGCTTCTCGACGTGATTCCGCTATCGCTGGGCCTTGAAACCATGGGCGGCCTGACCGAGAAGGTCATTCCACGCAACTCGACCATCCCGACCGCGCGAGCACAGGAATTCACCACCTTCAAGGATGGTCAGACCGCGATGGCCATTCACGTCGTCCAAGGCGAGCGGGAAATGGTTTCGGATTGCCGTTCGCTGGCTCGTTTCGAACTGCGCGGCATCCCGCCGATGGTTGCCGGGGCGGCGCGTATCCGCGTTACCTTCCAGGTCGATGCCGATGGTCTTCTCTCGGTGACCGCACGCGAGCAGACGACCGGCATCGAGTCCAGCATCACCGTCAAACCATCGTATGGCCTGTCGGACGACGAAATCGCCAACATGCTCAAGGATTCGATGGCACACGCTAAGGACGACGCCATGGCGCGCGCCCTGAAGGAAGCCCAGGTCGAAGCTCAACGCATGATCGAAGCGACCGAAGCGGCTCTGGCCGAAGATGCCCATCTGCTGGACGAGGCCGAGATCGCCAAGATCAAGGCTAGCATCGCCAAGCTCGCCGAAACCATGGCCGGCGATAACCGCCGCCTGATCAACATCGCCATGGACGACCTCGGCTACGAAACGCAAACCTTTGCCCATCGCCGCATGGATCAAAGCATCAAGAAAGTACTCTCCGGCCGTAACGTCGATGACATTCAGGTTGGAGAAGACGGAGAAAAGGCATGACCCAACTCATCGTATTGCCCCACGTCGAACTGTGTCCGGATGGCGCGGTGATCGAAGCGGAGGAGGGCAAGTCCATCTGCGAGAACCTGCTGGCCAACGAAATCGAACTCGACCATGCCTGCGAGATGTCCTGCGCCTGCACGACTTGTCATGTCATCGTGCGCGAAGGCTTCAACTCCCTGGAACCGGCAGAGGAAGTCGAGGAAGATCTTTTGGATAAGGCATGGGGCCTGGAGCCAAACTCCCGCCTCGGCTGCCAGGCCGTCGTCGGCAAGACGCCGCTGACGGTCGAAATTCCAAAATACAGCATCAACATGGCAAAGGAGGGGCATCGCAAATGAAATGGACCGACATCAACGACATCGCCATCGAATTGACCGAAGCCCACCCCGACAAGGATCCGCTACGCGTCAATTTCGTCGACCTTCGTGACTGGGTCATGGCCTTGCCCGGCTTCAACGATGACCCCAAGCATTGTGGCGAGAAGATTCTCGAAGCGATTCAACAGGCCTGGATTGACGAAGCTTCCTGAAACGAACAGCAACGTTGCTGGTTTCGTACTTGTTGTAGCTAAAAAAATGCCCTGGAATGTTCCGGGGCATTTTTGTGTCTGGATACGTGACCAAGACACGAGGCATCGTCGGTAAAGGACGATTGGTCATGCGCGCAACGGCAGGGCTTGCCCTCGTCGGCGAGGAGGCGGCAAACATTCAGCGGCGGACAAGCCGCGTAGCGATTGGACTGTCTGTTGCAATGCAGCCGCTCAGGAGCAAATCGATCGTGCTACAGCGTCGGCGCCGACTGATCCGGCGACCACTGCCAGTAGGTGTCGCCGTAGTCGCTGCCGAGCGCCGGCATCACGGTACCCTGCTTGAAGTAGCGGCGCGAGCCGGATTGGGCCGGGGTGAACCACCAGCCGGACTCTGGACAGGGGGAGCCGGCGGGAACGTTGGCGCGTTGCTTGTCCGTCTTGGTACTCAGGCCGCCGTCCGGGAAGCGGTCGGCGTTTTCTTTCGCCCAAGCCACCAGGTCCTTCGGGTAATAGAGATATTTGTGCAGGCTGGAATCGTCCTCGATGCCCAGCAGCAACACGGCCGCACCAGCCTCGAAGCTCCAGTAGCCGAAATACCCCCCTTGGTTGCCATTCTCATCCGCTTTGTGGCTGTCGTGCCAGCCTGTGCCGGCGAGGTCTTTGTACCAGTGCTTGAGGAAGAGGTTGAGGTCTTTGAGGGCAGCGACATTGTCCACACTGCTCAACGCATCTGCCAAATATTCATAGGGCTTACTACAACAAATTTGTTCGCTCTCGAAACGCTTTTCAGCCCCCAAACCAAATGACATCAACTCTTCATATACCCAGTCACACCCGCCATTCCCTTCACCCGGAGGACCAACGGCATCTAGTCCATCCTGCAGCGCCGCCAGCCGAGGCAGCAGATCGCGTCGATGCAACAAGAAGCACAAGCCGATCAATTGCATCAGTTCGCAATAGTCATCGAGGCTGTAGAACTTGAAGACCACCTCGTTGCGGTCTCCGGTGTACTTCCAGAGATGTTCGCCGTAGCGCTCGTAAGCGGCGATGACTTCTTCGAGTTCGCTGCGCAGCGGTTCTATGGGTTCGCCGGCAGTGTAGTGGAGGAGGTGTCTGATCAGTTTGTCACCGGCTATACCGCTCAGAAGGCTAGCATGCCAACCTTTTTCGTTTTCCTCCGGTTCACTAAGGTTAGTTTCTTGCCCAGCAATAACCTCTCTCAAAATATCAAGTTGCTTACGGTAATGAGGCTCAACCAAGAACTGCTGCCGTCTTTTTTCATGAAATTCCATTGGTATTCTTTCCTGTTCAGCGGGTACGCTTGTCGCGGGCGGGGCCTTCGAATCCGGCACGGTTGTCGACGACCTTCTCGATGTCGCTGTCGGTCCATTCGCGTGTAACCTGATGCGTGGCATGCATACTCGCATCAAGCGATTTGCCAGCAGTGTGCAGGATCAAAGCTTCGGCGTGGGAGACGGCTTGCGGAATGGAGAAGAAGAGAACGTGGCGGGTGTAAGCCTTTTCTTTTCTCGTGCGCAGATCAATCTGGGCTTTGGCATCGGAAAGTGTCATGGTTTTAAGACGCTTCTCAATCCAACCATGACTCATCTGCGTCACCTTGCCGTTGGTTTGGCGGGTTACGCTGGCACTGCCACCGTTGCCCTTTGATCCGGAGCGGCCGGTACGGCTTCCCGTCGGCTTGTTTGTCCCCGCATCCCTCTCCGTCTTATCCCCCGCCTCCCCCAGCAGCGCTCTGAGTTTCTTGGTCGGGTCGTAGCTGGCCTTGGCTTCGATGACGGCATAGGGTTTGGTGCCCTTGTTCTTCCAGACCGCATCGATGCCGCGTCCCCGGATTTGAATCGGCCATAACTGTACCAGATGACTGGCGTCGTTGAGCTTGGCGGGGTTCTTCTGCCCCTTGTCGTGGTGGGCTTTCGTGCCCCAGCCCTTGACGTCC
>CAMKYP010000055.1 GCA_946477505.1 uncultured Dechloromonas sp.
TTTGATCGAGCGCGCAGCTAGGCCGACCGCATCCATGCCGGAACCGCACAGGCGGTTGACCGTCGTGCCAGGCACCTCGATCGGCAGGCCGGCGAGCAGGCCGGACATGCGGGCGACGTTACGGTTGTCTTCGCCGGCCTGGTTGGCATTGCCGTAGATGATGTCATCGACGGCCGTCCAATCCACTTGCGGGTTGCGCTCCATCAGCGCCTTGAGCGGGATGGCGCCGAGATCGTCGGGGCGCACGCCGGACAAGGCGCCGCCGTAACGGCCGATCGGGGTGCGAATGGCGTCGCAGATAAAGGCTTGGGTCATCGTCATTTCCTCAGTTTTGCTTCGGGCGCTCGTCGAGCACGCGCTTGGCCTTGCCGACCTGGGTACGCGGGATGGCGTCGAAATCCATCACGGTGATCTTGGTCGATACGCCGATATTGGTCTTGATGCGGTGCTGCAATTCCTTGCCGATCTGCTGGATGTCGGCGGCCACCAACTTGCCGGACAGCTCGCGCTGGATCTCGCAACGCACTTCGAGGTTGTCCATGTGGCCATCGCGGGTGACGACCACCTGGTAATTGCCGGCCAGACGCGGGTCGCGCAGGATCATTTCCTCGATCTGGGTCGGGAAGACATTGACGCCACGGATGATCAGCATGTCGTCGGAACGGCCGGTAATCTTGCCGATGCGACGGAAGGAACGGGCGGTCGGCGGCAGCAGGCGAGTCAGGTCGCGGGTACGGTAGCGGATGACCGGGAAGGCTTCCTTGGTCAGCGAGGTGAACACCAGCTCGCCTTCCTCGCCGTCGGGCAACACTTCGCCGGTTTCCGGATCGATGATTTCCGGGTAGAAGTGGTCTTCCCAGATCACCGGGCCGTCCTTGGTCTCGATGCACTCGTTGGCGACGCCGGGGCCCATCACTTCGGTCAGGCCATAGATGTCGATGGCGTCGATGCCCAGCTTGCGTTCGATCTCGGCACGCATGCCCTCGCCCCAGGGTTCGGCCCCGAAGATGCCGACCTTGAGGGAAATGTCCTCGGGGGCAATGCCCTGCTTCTCGAACTCCTCGGCAATGACCAGCGAGTACGACGGGGTGACCATGATGGCGTCCGGCTTGAAATCCATGATCTGCTGGACCTGCTTTTCGGTCTGCCCACCGGACATCGGCACGGCGATGCAGCCGGCGCGCTCGATGCCGTAATGGGCGCCGAGACCGCCGGTGAACATGCCGTAGCCGTAGGCGTTATGCACCATGTCGCCGGGACGGACGCCGGCGGCACGCAGCGAGCGGGCGACGACATTCGCCCAGTTGTCGAGGTCGTTCTTGGTGTAGCCGACGACCACCGGCTTGCCGGTGGTGCCGGACGAGGCGTGCAGGCGGGCCAGCTTGTTGCGCGGCACCGCGAATAGCCCAAACGGGTAGTGATCGCGCAGATCGAGCTTGGTCATGAACGGGAACTTGCCCAGATCGGACAGCGTCTTCAGGTCGTCCGGATGCACACCCTTGGCGACACATTTCTGGCGATACGGTTCGACGTTATCGTAGGTATGGCGCACCGACCATTTCAGGCGCTCCAGCTGGAGGGCGGCGATTTCGTCGCGACTGGCGGTTTCGATCGGCTCGAGATCGCCGGGCAGGGGCTTCTTGACGGGCATGGTTGTCTCCTCTCTCTGGTCAGGTCGGCTTAGTCGGCCTGTTGCAGGCCGGCGATGACTTCGCCGTTGATACGATAGCTCTTGCCCCGGAACAGGGCGATGGTTTTGCCGCCGGTGGTACGCACCGTGATGTCATAGACCCCGGTACGCCCGGAGGCCGATTGCTCGACGGCTTCCGCTTCCAGCGTCTCGCCTTCCTTGGCGGGCGCCAGGAAATCGATGTGGCAGGCGGAAGCGACGGTATTCCTGTTGTAGCTGTTGCAGGCATAGGCGAATGCCGTATCGGCCAGGCTGAAGATCATGCCGCCGTGGCAGATGTGGTGGCCGTTAACCATGTCGGAACGCACGGCCATGGTGAGCAGCGATGCGCCCGGCTGGACGCGGACGATCTTGATGCCTAGCGCCTGGGCGGCACGGTCACGCGAGAACATGGCCTCGGCGGTTGCCTCGGCCAGTGCCTGCGCTTCGGCCGGCGAAAGCTTGTGTTCAGTCATGAATCTTCCTTCCGGCAAACACGGCACGCTGGATCAGCGGCGAAATGCGGTAGCGGTCCTCGCCATAGCTGGCGCCGAGATTGGCCAGCACGTCGCGAATCGCGGCGACGCCCACCTGATCGGCCCAGGCCAGCGGGCCCTGCGGATAATTGACGCCGAGGCGCATGGCCTGGTCGGCGCCCTTTTCCGTACACACGCCCTGATTGACCGCATCGGCGGCCTCGTTGGCCAGCATGGCCACGGTACGCATGACCGCCAGACCGGGCACATCCAGGAAACGCGACACGGCGAAACCGGCCGCCTGCAGCAGGCCGACCGCCGCCGACATGGCCGAGGGATCGCACTGTTCCGCCGCGGCGACCGCAAGGCGGGTGGCCTTGGCGTAGTCGAGAGCCAGGTCGATCAGCACCGTATTGGCGACACCGCTTTCGCTGGCCCGCTGCGTGGCGCTGCGCCCGTCGCTGATGTAGATCACGGCGCGGCCGATTTCCAGCAGCCGGCCATCGGAAGCCAGCGCCCGCCCGAAGGACAGCCCGCTATGCTGCAGACGGTCGACCATGGCATCGGCAATATCGCATTCGCCATAGACGGTGATCTTGCCGGCCGGCGTTTGCGGCGCCTCGGTTTGCGGCGCCGGCTTTTCGGCACCGTCCCGGTAGTCATAGAAACCGCGTCCCGTCTTCTTGCCGTAGAAGCCGGCGTCGACCAGTTCCTGCTGGATCAGCGACGGCAGGAAGCGCGGGTCGTTGTAGAAGGCCCGCCAGACCGAATTGGTCACGGCGAAATTGACGTCGTGGCCGATCATGTCCATCAGTTCGAACGGCCCCATGCGGAAACCGCCGGCCTCACGGCAGCAGGCATCGATGGTGGCGTAGTCGGCAGCGCCTTCCTGGGCGATGCGCAGGGCTTCGGCGTAGTACGGACGGGCAACGCGATTGACGATGAAGCCCGGCGTCGACTTGGCATGCACGGCCGTCTTTCCCCAGGCATTGGCGGTGGCGAACAGGGTTTCGGCAACCACCTTGTCGGTCGCCAGGCCGGAAACGATCTCGACCAGCGCCATTAGCGGTGCGGGGTTGAAGAAATGCAGGCCGGCCAGGCGCTCGGGGCGCTGCAACGCCGAACCGATGGCCGTCACGGAAATCGACGACGTGTTGGTACCGAAGATGCAATCGGCGCCGACGATGGCTTCAAGGTCGGCATACAGCTTCTGCTTGGCTTCGAGATTCTCGACGATGGCCTCGACGACCAGCGCGGCATCGGCCAAGTCGCTCAACTGCTCGACGGCAACCAGACGCTCGCCGGCCGCCTGCGCGGCCTCGGCGGAAAGCTTGCCCTTGTCGGCCAGCTTGGCGAACTGGGCACGAATGCCGTCAACCGCCTTGGCAGCGGCCCCCGGCCGGTTATCGAGCAGCTTCACGACGTGGCCGGCCTGGGCAGCGACCTGGGCGATACCGGCGCCCATGGCACCGGTGCCGACCACGGCGACGACGGCCTGTTGGGATAGGGGTGCGTGGCTCACGATTTCACTCTCCGGTGAATTTCGGTGTGCGCTTTTCCATGAAAGCCTGGACGCCCTCGGCGTAATCCGGACTCCAGCCCAGTTCGCGCATGAAGCTGCCTTCGAAGGACAGTTGCTGCTCGAGCGTATGCCCCGGCGCGGCATGCATGGCCTGCCGGGTACGGACCAAGGCCTTGGTCGGCATCACCGACAATTGCTTGGCCAGCGCATCGATGCGGGCGGCGAAATCGGCGTCCTCGGTGCATTCCCAGATCAAGCCCCATTCGGCGGCCTTTTCGGCCGGCAGCTTGTCGGCGAGCAGGGCCAGACCCATGGCGCGCGCCATGCCGACGCGCTGCGGCAGGAACCAGGTGCCGCCGGTATCCGGAATCAGGCCGATCTTGGAGAAAGCCTGCAAGAAGGAGGCCGACTTGGTGGCGACAACGAGGTCGCAGGCCAGCGCCACCGAGGCGCCTGCACCGGCAGCAATACCATTGACCGCAGCGATGGTCGGCACGCGCAGATTCTGCAAACGCATGACCAGCGGCTTGTAGTTGCGCTCGACGACATTGCCGATATCCGGCATGCGGCCGTCGATCTTGGCCATGTCCGGATCGGCCAGATCCTGGCCGGCGCAGAAGGCGCGCCCGGCACCAGTGAGGACCAGCACGCGGATCGAATGGTCGCTCTGCACGCGATCCAGCGCTGTGCGCAACTCGGCGTGCATGTCGCCGGTGAAGCTATTCAGCTTGTCCGGCCGGTTCAGGGTCAGGCGGGCGATGCCGGCCTCGACGGTGAAGGTGATGTTTTCGAAATTCATTCAATTCTCCAGAACACGTGCAGGAATCGTCGCGAGCCCGTTCAGGCCGGCCCGAGAAGCGCAGCCGTACATAGGTACGGTGAGCACCGCAGGGCCGGGATGGGCGGGCGCAGTAGATTCATGCATGGGTTCAGATGTGATAACGACGCTGGACAACGACGAAGCGGTTGGCAACGAAGGCAGCATCTGCGTACGAGGCGTTGGCAGCCGGGTTGCCGCCGGTACCGTGGTAGTCGGAGTAAGCCGCCGACTGGTTCACGAACACGCCGCCGGTCAGGTTGATCGACAGGGCGACCTTGGAACGCATGGTGGCGGCGGTCATGGCATCGATCACTTCCGGCTTGGTCGAGTAGATGCCGGCGGTCAGCGCGCCGTGGGTCGATACGATGCGCTCGGATAGGGCGATGGCAGCCGCCGTATCGGCGACCTTGACGATGAAGCTGATCGGGCCGAAGCGCTCTTCCATGTAGGCATGCTCGTCGGCGGCATCGCAGGCGAGCAGCACCGGGGTACGCACGACGGCCTTGGGGAATTCCGGGTTTTCCAGCTTGCTCGAGGCCAGCACGACCTTGCCCAGCGTACCGCTGTCAGCCATCTCGATGCGCTTCAGGGTATCGGCCGACTGCACGGCGCCGAGCACGGCATGGGCGACTTCCGGCTTGGACAGGAAGCCGGAAACGGCCTTGGCCAGGTCGGCACAGACGTCGTCGTAGGACTTGTGGCCGTCTTCGGTGTCGATGCCGCCAGCCGGGACGAAGATGGCCTGCGACGTGGTGCACATCTGGCCGGAATACAGCGACAGCGTGAAGGCCAGGTTGCGCAGCATCGGCTTGTAGGCGTCGGTAGAGTCGACGACGATGTTGTTGACGCCGGCCAACTCGGCATAGACGCGGGCCTGGCGGCAGTTGTCGATCAGCCACTGGCCGAAGACGTTGCCACCCGTGAAATCAATGGACTTGACGGCCGGATGGGTGACCAGCTTCTGGGTCGTCGCGCGATCGCCGGCGACGCACAGGGTCACCAGGTTGGGGTCGATGCCGTTCTCGGCCAACACGGCGCGGATGGTGCGCACGGTGATGGCGGCGGGCAGGATGGCGTTGCTGTGCGGCTTGACGATGACGGCGTTGCCGGTCGACAGCGCGGCGAACAGGCCGGGATAGGTATTCCAGGTCGGGAAGGTGCCGCAGCCGACGACGACGCCGACGCCCTGGCCGACCAGCTCGAAATGCTTCTTCATGACCAGCGACGGGTTCTTGCCCTGCGGCTTCTCCCAAACCGTTTCGGTCGGCACGAAGTTCATTTCGCGATAGGCGTAGGCCAGCGTTTCGAGGCCGCGATCCTGGGCGTGCGGGGCGCCGGCCTGGAAGGCCATCATCCAGCCCTGCCCGGTCGTCATCATGACCGCATGAGCCAGCTCGAAGCTTTGCTTGTTCAGGCGATCGAGGATTTCCAGACAGATGCCGGTGCGGCCATCGGCCCCGACCTTCTGCCAGCCGACCATGGCCTGCCGGCCAGCGGCGATCAAGGCCTCGTGGTCACAAACGGGATATTGCACGGCCATGTCGATACCGTAGGGCGACTGCTCACCACCTGCCCAGCCCTTCTGCCCCGGCTGATCCAGCACGAACTGCTTGCCGAGGTGTGCCTCGAAAGCCTTCTTGCCATCGTCGGCCGCCGTTTCGCCATAGGTCTTCGGGCTGGGCATCTCGTTATAGGCCGACCAATAGCCGCGGGTGGCGATGGCGTTCAGGGCGCCATCCAGCGTGGCGCGGTGTTTCTCGAGCAGGGGGTGGGACATCGATATCTCCTAGTTGAAGCTTGTTCTTGGGCGAAGGCGCGTTGGATGGCACCAACTCAACACACGATACGAATGATATTAAAACAAGTCAATCAAAAGTATCGTAAAAAATGACGCGATTTGCAATTCTATTTTGAGGAACAAGTTTCCAAATTACAAAAATGTTCTTTTTAATCAATAAATTTTATCCGACAAAAAAGTCGTTGATCTTTTGAGTTTTAAAATTCAGAATTGGTTCCCTGAAAATTATTTTGCGATTCGATACAAAATTTGTTGACTCAAACCACGAACACGTATCATTATTCACCCCACGCCACCCGGATACCGGACTGGCTTACCGAACCATTGATGAAGCCCTATAAGGAGTGAGACATGGCAAGCAACAAGGAACGTTTTGCAGACAAGATGGAATTCCCGCCGGCTACGCCGCAGCCGAACATCTACCCCCTGTCCTGGACCAGCAAGACCAAGAAGCTGCAGGAAGTCTGGGAAGCCGCGCTGCGCGAGAACTGGGACCCGGAAAAGCTGCCCTGGGACACGCTGGACGTCGACAGCTACACCTGGGAAGAGCGCGAATCCATCGCCTACTGGTGGAGCCTGCTGTCGGTGTTCGACGCCTCCGCCCCCCCGGTCTTCGCCGAAGCGCTGATCAAGACTTATGAAGTGCACGAGGAAGACCCGGTCCGCAAGTGCTTCTTCTCCGTCACCCGCGACGAGCAAAACCACGAAATCATGTGCGGCCTGGCCATCACCAAGCTGCTCGGCCATTCCGACCCGCTGACCTACACGCCGAAGACCGAACTGGGCAAGCGCCTGCAGAAGAACGTGCAGTGGCTGTATTTCAACGGCGGCCGTTACTGGACCGGCTACAAGCAGGCCGTGCCGAAGTACGACCTGGCCGTGCTGTTCTCCTCCTTCCTGATGGGCGAAATCGCCGCTGCCACCATCTTCAAGCAGATGTACGACAACTCCCGCGAAGCCGTCTTCAAGGAAGGTTTCAAGAACATCGGCCGCGACGAAGGCCGCCACATGGCGATCTGCATGGCCGTCATGGAACGTGACTACCCGGGCCTCGACGAGTCCACCAAGGCCATCGTCACCAAGCAGATTCGTGCCGGCTACCTGTTCCTGTCCGCCGTGCTGTTCGAGCCGCCGATGGAATTCTGGGACCTGCCGTCCGACTTCATCGCCAACCAGCGTGAAGCCGAGGAAGTTGCCCGCGGCGCCGGCTTCGGCATCCCGACCTACGAGGCCAAGCTGCAGAACTGGAAGAATGCGATGATCAACCTGAAGGGCGTGCTCGATCGCTACAACATCCCGTTCCCGGCGATTCCGGAAGTCGGCATCACCGGCCAGGAAGTCTCCGAGATCGACATGGAAGACATCATCCCAGTGTTCTAAACCGCAAAAACCAGACGATTTGCTTCGGCCGACGTCCCGACAAAGGGCGTCGGCCTTGCCGCAACAGAGAAATCAACCCGGAGTGTTCGTTAGGGCTTGGGGTGGCAGCGAGGACAGTTGCGAGGCAGTTTTGCCCCGACTGAGGAACCGATACCCAATGGTATCGGCGACGAAGAGGGGAAAAAATGACCGCAAATGGCCCGCTGACACCCAAGCAGCGTCAAGGGCGCGCCTAATGGACTATCCGGGTTCCAAACCAACAGGGGAAGACGAAAATGGCTCGTATCATCATGCAACCGTCCGGCAAGTCAGTCGACTGCGCCTACGGCGACACCGTGCTGATGGCACTCGAAAAGGCAGGCTATGCACTGCCCAACAACTGCCGCGCCGGCGCCTGCGGCGAATGCAAGGTCAAGGTCACGCAAGGCCAGTTCGACCAGGGCATGGTGCTCGACATGGCCTTGTCGCAGGACGAACGTAAACAGGGCTACGGCCTGATGTGCATGGCCAAGCCGATTTCCGAGGAACTCACCATCGAGTGGGGCACCGAGGATGCCAAGCCGAAACTCTTCCCGCCGCGCGAAGATGCCCTCTTCGTCGTTACCGACAAGAAACAGATCGCCGCCCGCGTCGTCGAGCTGCGCCTGCGCCCGGTCGGTCAGCCGATCCGCTATTGGCCCGGCCAGTACGTCACGATCGGCAACCCGCGCGCCGACATTCCGGCCCGCGCCTACTCGATTTCCAACGCCCCGCGCCCCGACGGCGAACTGGTTCTCCAGGTCGCCCGCGCCGAAGGCGGCGTAACCAGCAACTGGATTCACGATCAGCTCAACATCGGTGAGAGTGTCAAGGTGTCCGGCGCCTACGGCACCTTCATCGGCGACCCGTCGGTCGACACGCCGGTCCTGTGCATTGCCGCCGGCACCGGCCTCGCCCCCGTTCTCGCACTGGCCGAAGCGGCGCTGCGTCGCGGATTCCGCAAGCCGGTGACCATGCTCTTTTCGGCGCGCACCAAGGAAGACGTCTACAGCCTGGGCATGATGGCCTGGTGGCGCACCAAGCACCGCAGCTTCGACTACAAGATCACGCTGACCCGCGAACAGCAGGAAGGCTTCCTGAACGGCCGCATCGATACGGTGCTGCCGCAGCTCTTCCCCGATCTCTCCAAGCACACCATTTTCGCCGCCGGCAGCCCGGAATTCGTCGATGCCTGCGTTGCCGCCGTCAAGAAACAGGGTGCCAAGGATGAACTGATCCATACCGAAGGCTTCTTCGCCCAGCAGCAACCCGTAGTCGCCGATGCCGACCATCTGCTGCCGGGCTGAGAGCGTTCCTCTCGGTTTCGCGATGACCGGGCGGGCACCTGCCCGTCGCCATCGCGGGGCAAGCCTTCGACTTGACTCACTAACATCGTAGTGATTTAATCGATCACATATTAGTAAAACAACCAAGAGACCGGAATCCGACACGGAAACCCGGCAACTGGAAGATGAACAGAATAATCACAGGAGAAGACATGAAATCCGCAATCATGAATTCCGGCCTGCAGCCCCCAACGGTTGTCCCGGCCATCGGAACGGAGGGCGTGTGATGCTGGCCCAGTTCCTGCAATTCCTCTTTTCCGGGATCACGGTCGGCGCCACCTACGCGCTGGCCGCACTCGGCTTCACGCTGATCTACAACGCCAGCAACGTGATCAACTTCGCCCAGGGCGAATTCATCATGCTCGGCGGCATGCTGGCCGTGTACTTCACGCAGGCCGGCCTGCCGCTGCCGGTCGCGCTGCTGCTCGCCATCCTGATCCCCGCCATTGTCGGCGTGCTGGTCGAAAAGCTGGCCATCGAGCCGGTGAAGGGCGCCGAAACGGTGACCCTGATCATCATTACCATCGGCGCCTCGCTGGTCATCCGCGGCCTGATCCAGGTCTGGCTCGGCAAGAACACCTTCAGCCTGCCCGCCTTCTCGGGCGACGAACCGATCCAGATCCTCGGCGCCACGCTGCTGCCGCAGAGCCTTTGGGTGCTCGGCGTCACCGCCATCGTCGTCATCGCGCTGTGGTACTTCTTCAACCGCACCCTGCAGGGCAAGGCCATGCTGGCCACCTCGTACAATCGCCTGGCAGCCGAGCTGGTCGGCATCAACACTAGCTGGGTGCTGTTCATGAGCTTCGCCATGTCCGCCGCGCTCGGCGCGCTGGGCGGCATCCTGGTCACCCCGATCACCCTGACCTCGTACGATGTAGGCATCATGCTCGGCCTCAAGGGCTTCGTCGCCGCCGTCGTCGGCGGCCTGGGCAACGGCCTTGGCGCCGTTCTCGGCGGCCTGCTCGTCGGCATCCTCGAAGCCATGGGCGCCGGCTACATTTCGTCGAGCTACAAGGACGCGATCCCCTTCGTGCTGATCCTGTTCATTCTCTTCTTCATGCCGCGCGGCCTGTTCGGCGGCAAATCGACGGATCGGGTGTAAGCATGAACAAGAACGTCTATTTCGGCCTCTATCTGGTGGTGGCGATCCTTGCCATCCTGCCTTTCGTGGTTCCCAACAGCTTCTATCTCGACCTGGTCATCCGCATGGCGATCAATGCCGTGATCGTCCTCGGTCTCAACCTGCTGATCGGCTTCGCCGGCCAGATCAGCCTCGGCCATGCCGGCTTCCTCGGCATCGGCGCCTACGCCTCGGCCGTGCTGCCGACGCACTTCGGCTGGCATCCGCTGCTCGCCATGGGCGCCGGCGCGGCAGCCACCGGCATCCTGGCCGCGCTCGTCGCCCGCCCGATCTTCAAGCTCAAGGGCCACTACCTGGCCATGGCGACGCTCGGCCTCGGCATCATCATCAACATCGCGCTGCGCAACGAGGCGCAATGGACCGGCGGGCCGGACGGCATGCCGGTGCCGGCGATGGGCCTGTTCGGCTTCGAGCTGACGTCCGACAAGCAGTGGTACTGGGTCGTCGCGCTGCTGCTGTCGGTTTCCGTCTGGGCCTCGCTGAACCTGATCGACTCGCCCTTCGGCCGCGCGCTGCGCGCCCTGCACGGCTCGGAAGTCGCTTCGCAGGTCGTCGGCGTCGATGTCGTGCGCTACAAGGTGGCGATCTTCGTGCTGTCCGCCGTCTTCGCCAGCCTGATGGGCAGCGTCACGGCGCACTACGTCGGTTTCGTCAGCCCCAACTTCGCCGACTTTTTCCATTCCATCGAACTGGTGACCATGGTCGTCATCGGCGGCATGGCCTCGGTGTACGGCTCGCTGGTCGGCGCCGTGCTGCTGACGGCGCTGCCGCAGGCGCTGGCCACCTTCGAAGGCTGGGAAACCGTCGTCTTCGGCGCCATCCTCATGGGTTGCATGATCTTCCTGCCCAAGGGCCTCGTTCCGACCCTTGCCGCCAAATTCGGAAAGGGAGAATGATCATGTCCATGCTTGAAGTCAAAGACCTCTCCATCCACTTCGGCGGCGTCAAGGCCGTGCAGAACGTATCGTTCAACATCGATTCCGGCATCGTCTATTCGGTGATTGGCCCCAACGGCGCCGGCAAGACCACCCTGTTCAACCTGATCACCGGGGTGTACAAACCGACCACCGGCGAGATCAAGCTGGACGGCGAGGCCATCCACGGCAAGTCGCCCAACCAGTTGGCCCAGCGCGGCGTCGCCCGCACCTTCCAGAACCTGCAGATCTGCATGAACATGAGCGCCGTCGAGAACGTGATGGTGGGCGCCCACTTGCGGCTTGACCGCAATCTGGTCAAGGCTGCCCTGCGTTTCCCCGGCCTCAAGAAGCGCGACCGCGAACTGCGCAACGAGGCCGCCCAGCTGATGGATTTCGTCGGCCTCGGCCAGTATGTCGAAACCCGGGCCGATGCGATGTCCTATGGCGCCCTGAAGCGCCTGGAAATCGCCCGGGCGCTCGCCATGAAGCCGCGCCTGATCTTCCTCGACGAACCGGCGGCCGGGCTTAACCCGAAGGAAACCATCGAGGTCGACCATCTGGTGCGCAAGATCGCCGACTCCGGCGTCACCGTCGTGCTCGTCGAGCACGACATGAAGATGGTCATGAACCTCTCCGACCGCATCCTCGTCCTCGACTACGGCAAGAAACTGGCCGAGGGCACGGGCGAGGAAATCCGCAAGAACCCGGATGTGATTGCCGCCTATCTCGGCGCTCACGCATAAGAAGAGGAGAAAACATGGAATCCCTGCGCATCATCACCGAAGAGCACCAGAACCTGTGGCGCATTGCCACCACCCTCGACCTCGTCGCCGACGAGATCGATCAGGGCGGCAAGGTCGAAGCCCCCTTCTTCTCGTCGGTCTTCGACTACATCGAACAGTTCATGGATCGTTCGCATCACGCCAAGGAGGACGAGTTCCTGTTCCGCCTGCTGCGCCAGCGCTCCGCCGAAGCCGCCAATGTCCTCGACCGTCTGCAGGCCGAGCATCGGAATGGCCCGGAACTGCTCCGCGACCTGCGCGCCAAGCTGACCGCCACGGCCGGCAACGGCGAGCACAACGCCGCCTTCACCGCCGCCTTGCGCAACTACACGCAGGGCCTCAAGGGGCATATCCGCAGCGAGGAAAAGGACGCCATGCCGCTGGCCCGCGAGGCGCTGACGGCCGACGACTGGGCCGAGATCGACAAGGCTTTCCTCGATAATGACGACCCGCTGTTCGGCGGCAAGGCACGCGCCGAATTCCGCGAGCTGTTCCACCGCATCGCCAGCCTGGCGCCAGAATCCATCGGCCTCGGCGCCCACAGCGCCGGCTCGCTGCAACCCGGCACCGCTACCGGCAAAGGCGACGTGCTGCTCTCGGTCAAGGGCATGGAAAGCTGCTACGGCCGCATCAAGGCGCTCAAGGGCATTGATCTCGAAGTACGCAAGGGCGAGCTGGTCGCCCTGGTCGGCGCCAACGGGGCCGGCAAGACGACCTTCCTGCGCACCCTGTCGGGTGTGCAGCCGATGAGCGCCGGCCAGATCACCTTCGACGGCGAGGACATCTCGAAACTGCGTTCCGACCTGCGCATGCGCCGCGGCATCTGCCAGAGCCCGGAAGGCCGCCAGGTCTTCGGCCCGCTGTCGATCGAGGACAACCTGCGCCTGGGGGCCTACACGCAGCCGAAAGGGCAAGTCGATGGCGACATGGAAAAGGTTTTCTCGATGTTCCCCATCCTCAAGGAAAAACGCGCCCTGCCGGCCGGTACGCTGTCCGGCGGCCAGCAGCAGATGCTCGCCATCGGCCGCGCCCTGATGGGTCGCCCGAAGATGCTGCTGCTCGACGAACCGTCGATGGGCCTCGCCCCATTGCTGGTCGAAGAGGTGTTCAACGTGGTCAAGGCACTGAAGGCTCAGGGCATGACCATCTTCCTCGTCGAACAGAACGCCTTCGCCGCGCTGGCCATCGCCGACCGGGGCTACGTGCTGGAAACCGGCAGCATCACGCTGACCGGCACCGGCCAGGAGCTGATCAGCAACGAGCAGGTGCGGGCGGCCTACCTCGGCATGTAACACCGGACGGCGCCTGCTGGCGGGTCTCCTCCCCAGCAGGCACCCAACTTGCCGCCCGTCGCGATATCGCGGAGGATGGATGGCACATCGTCCATGAAGCCAGAGGCTCGTATCGTGAAAATCGCACCGTCCAACTCCGTCCTGCTCGTCGTCGACATCCAGAGCGCGTTGCTGCCCGCCATCGACGGCGGCGACGATGTTCTGGCCAATACCCTCTGGCTCCTGGATATCGCCGCCTTGCTCGGCATCCCGGCACTGGCCACCGAACACTGCCCGCAGCGCATCGGGCTGTCCGAACCCCGCTTGCGCAGCCGCCTGACGGCGGACAGGATCGTCGAGAAAACCTGGTTCTCCGCGGTCGCCGAGGGGAATCTACTGCAGGCGCCATCCGCCGAACGCACGCAGTGGATCGTCACCGGCATGGAGAGCCACGTCTGCGTCCAGCAAACCGTGCTCGATCTGCTGGCGGCCGGCCGTGAAGTATTTGTGGTCGATGAGGCAGTCGGTTCGCGCCGCCCCCGCGACAAGGAACTCGCCCTGCAGCGTATGCGACAGAACGGCGCCGAGATCGTGAGCCGTGAAATGGTCGCCTTCGAATGGCTGGAAAACGCCGACTCCCCGGCATTCCGCGAGATTCTGAAAGGCTTTATCCGCTA
>CAMKYP010000056.1 GCA_946477505.1 uncultured Dechloromonas sp.
TCGCGCCGACAGCTGACGGGCAAAAGGGCGAAATTGCGGCTTACACCGTGTGGAACACAGCGCTCAACTATCGCTTTGACAAGGCGCTGTCCGCATTCGTCACCGGGAAGAACCTGTTCGACAAGACCTACATCGTTGATCGCACTCGTGGCATTCAAGTAGGCATGCCACGCCTGATTCAGGTTGGGGTGAAGTACGCTTTCTGATTAGCGTCGATCGTTCGTGCATGAAGGGGCTGGCTGATGTCAGCCCCTTTTGTTGTGCGCCCGGCACAGGCGCGATCTTGAAGGTGGAAGTCCTTCCGCAAGCCGACTACAGCGAACGAAGTGAAGCGCAACTGCATGAGGGTGACAACGGAAGAAAAGAAGCAGCGTGAAGCCCTCTACCAAGGCGGCTAATTATCCCACCTGAAAATATATGGCTCTGTCTGAATTAGCTGTAGATGCGATCTATATTGAAAGCATGGTTCTACCAAAGGAGGTGAATCATGCGCCATATGGCTTTTGTTGAGTTTCTCGGTCAGCTCAAGCAACTCACGCCGGAGCAGCGGAAGCGACTGGTTTGGCACTTGATGGGTCGAGAGTCAGCCCCGGCGCCACGCGCTACAGCGCCGCTACCGGCACCAACGGGTTGCCCATACTGCAGCGCCGCTGTCGAGCGGCTGGGATCATGGGGGCAAAGTCACGGGCTCAAGCGCTACCGTTGCCGGGACTGTGGTCGAACCTTCAACGCCTTGACTGGCACGGCGTTGGCGCATCTGCGCAAGCGCGAACAATGGGCGCGCTACGCTGATGCCTTGATTGAGGGCGTCAGCCTGCGCGAGGCGGCCCGCCGTTGTCAGGTAGACAAGAACACCGCCTTCCGGTGGCGCCATCGCTTCCTGCGCGATGCGGCCGGGCACCGGGCCGAGCATGAGGCCGGGATCGTCGAGGCGGACGAAACCTTTTTTCTCGAATCCTTCAAAGGTCAGCGCCGCTTACCCCGGCCAGCCCGCCACCGGGGCGGCGTAGCCGGCAAGCGCCGCCTCAGCGCCGAGCAGATTCCGGTGCTCGTAGTACGTGACCGGAGCGGCCAAACCGCTGACTTCAAACTGGAAAAACTCGATGCCGCACACGTGATGGCGGCGCTCCGACCGCTGGTCGATCAGGAGGCGATTCTGTGCTCCGACAGCGCCGGTGTTTATGCCGCCTTTGCCCGCGCCACCAGAATTGCCCACCGACCTCTCAATATCCAGCACTGCCCACGCGTCGTCGACGGCGTCTTCCACATCCAGAACGTCAACGCCTACGACAGTCGGCTCAAAGGCTGGATGCGTCGCTTTCACGGTGTGGCCACCAAATACCTGGAGAACTATCTGGGCTGGCGGCGCATGCTGGAACGCTACAAAACCACTGTCACCCCTGCCCTCTGCTTGGCAGAAGCTACTGGACGACATCTCAACAGCTAATTCCTACAGAGCCAAATATATTGCCTAGGGAAATGCTGAACAATTCACCTTGCCCCAAAGCGAGAGGCGTGCGAGGCGGATTTGATTGGGAAATCAGGCCTGATTTCCCAGTCCAGTCGCTGTTTTTGCGGGGCGTTATGCCCATTTTCCGTTTTCAGGACGCACCTTGGGTGTTGGCGTCGAGTAGCCAACGGCGCGCCAGCACCAGATTGGCGAAGCCGAACAGCGAGAAGAGTTGGGCCGTGATCTTGGCCAAACCACGCTAGCTCGTCTTGCGGTGTCGGCCTAGCAGTTCCAGGCATGCCGCAGGGCTCGCCCGGGACGGAAAGCCAAAATTCAGTCGCTTATGATGTCATTTTGGTTAAATCCGATGGTGCGACCAAGGTTTATGCCCACCAGGAACCTGTTAAGAACGAAAAACTTGGAAAGTTACGTTCTCTGGCTGCTCAGGAACTACAGCTTTGATGGTTAATCTGAATATTTGAACTTGGTAAATTTGCCCACTAAGCTGAAGGAACCAAGGTGGTACAGGGTTGTGAATGATTATCACAGCAAGGAATCGGTCCCCTCTGAATTTCATCAAGGAGTAATGGAACATGAAAAATTTTCTGATAATTGGTTTGATGTCGCTGTTCATGCTCAGTGCTTTCAGTGTTCAGGCTGCCGACCCTAAACCTGCCGCGGATGACAAGGCTTTCCAAGAATATGCGAGCAAGATGCAGGCACACATGAAGTTGATGCAAGAGCAGATGCAGAAAATGCAGCAAACCACCGATCCAGCACAGCAGGAAAAGCTGCGCCAAGAGCATTGGGTGGCGATGGAGGAAGGCATGCGCATGATGCATGGTTCAGACAGCATGCCGGGCTGCGGCATGATGATGGGGCCGATGCAGGGCGGCTCAGGCTGCTGCGGTGGCAGTGGCATGCATGGCATGGGATGGTGGAATCCCAAGGATGTGTCAACTCAGGCAATCAACCGACGCCAGCAGATGATGGGAACCTGCATGGGTATGCAGCAGCAAATGATGGATCAAATGATGCAGCACAATGGCAGTTGGATGCGCGGCCGCTGATCGGCACATATTGGCAGTTCACGACCCCCTTGGCCTGTTGTGGCAGGGGGATGGTTATCTCTCCTGCTTGGGCGGAGTTTTTTCTTCGTGAACTGGATCATGCACGGTAGGGTTGGCACTAAACATGCTGCCCATCCAGTTGAGTATCTGAGAGATGTTGTTTTCATGGGTTGCATTCAGGCCGTGACCATGACCATCGCTATCAGTGTGATACATTGTTTTCCAGGTTGCCCAAGCCCCTATACTCACAATGACTACGATCAACGCGAACAGTATCGCTTTTCGAGTATTCATTTGGTGCTCACTGACTATTTCTCATACAGTGCGCAAGAAATAATGCGCGGTTGTTAAATACTTCATAAGTGCAATGGTTACATCGCTGCTGCATTAACACCATCACTACTGCGATTTGACGAAACGTAGCAGATTGGCTTTTTTAATTCTGCGATATTAGCTGATAGAATCCGCTTCATGCGTCGTTGGCTTGCCGTTTTCCTGTTGGTCTTACTGTCACTCCAGACTACCTGGTCGGTGGCGGCTGCCTATTGCCAGCATGAAACGGGAGCCACTGCGCATCATTTTGGTCACCACGAGCACAAGCATCAGGCTGACGATAGAACTAAAGATACCAAAGGCCAACTATCTGGCATCGACAGTGATTGTGCTGTCTGCCATGCCAGCTGTATTGCAGTATTGACCAGTGTTGCCAATACCCAACTTGTTGCCGGTGGCGTAGCCGATCACCCTTGGTCTCCCCACTTTTTGACGTCGCCACCTAGCGATTTGCCTGAACGTCCAAACTGGTCTATCTCCGCCTGATCGGCGGGGTTGGGTTACTTTTCCCATATCAGTTTGCCGCAGCTTGAACTGCGCACTGTGCCATGCCGCTTGCGGGGTGGTGCCCCGCCGATTCCCTGATGTGCCTTTCATCAATGGAGAATCGGATGTACCGCCAACAACCAATTATCACTTTACTGGCCCGAACCTTTTTCGGATTTACGGTGCTTGCCAGCACCAACCTCTGGGCGCAGATGCAAAATGCGCCGTCGCCGATCGAGGCAGTACCTGCGCTTGCCAAGGAACCGACCGGAACCTTGACCCTTTCCACTGCAATTGATCTCGCGCTAACGGCCAATCCCGAACTATCTGCCGCAACCAACGAATTGCGAGCAGTCGAGGGAGCGGTGATTCAAGCAGGGATACTGCCGAACCCGGAAATTTCAACCTTGGTTGAAGATACGCAGAATAAGGCAACGCGAACCACAACCGTTCAGATCAGCCAATTAATCGAGTTAGGGGGCAGGCGTGCTGCACGGATTGTTTCCGCCGAGCGGGGACGGGATGTAGCCTCTGCCGACTTGGTGGCCAAGCGTCAGAGTATCCGAGCTAGCGTCGTTGGCGCCTTCTTCGATGTCCTGGTGGCTCAAGAACGGATACTGCAAACAGAGGATTTGCTCGGCCTCGCCCAACGCGCTACCCAAGCTGCATCGCGCCGGGTTACGGCCGGCAAAATCTCACCCGTTGAGGAAACCAAGGCACGCGTTGCGGAGGCGTCTGCACGGGTGGAGTTGAATCAAGCCAAAGGCGATTTGGTCGCAGCACGAAATCGTCTGGCAGCGACCTGGGGAAGTAAGACACCACGATTTGGACAGGTCGAGGGGCGTACCGACAATCTGCCAGAAATCCTCTCCGCCGACGAGATCGATCGTCGCTTGAACAACTCTCCGGTACTTGCCCGTGCACGCCATGAGGCCGATCGTTTTGCGGCGCTTGCCGATGTCGAGCGGTCTCGGCGGATTCCAAACGTCACGGTCAGCCTGGGTTCAAAAAAGGTTGAAGAGCTTGGGCGCAACCAAACCATCGTGGGTGTCTCGATCCCATTCCCGATATTCGACCGCAACCAGGGCAATGTGCATGAAGCACTGCGGCGGGCCGATAAGGCTCGGGATGAATTCAGCGCCACCGAGGTTCGCTTGAGCTCGGAAGTTACGCAAAATCAGGAGCGCCTAAAGGCACTGGTCGTTGAAGCTCAAGCTCTGCAAAGCGAAATTTTGCCGGGCGCACGCAGCGCCTATGACGCAGCCAGTAAAGGGTTCGAGCTTGGGAAATTCAGTTTTCTGGAAGTCCTGGATGCTCAACGCACCTTCTTTCAGGCAAGAGCCCAATACCTGAAAAGTTTGTCTGAGGCGCATCGGACTGCTGCCGAACTGGAGCGTGTTCTGGGCTCCACCAATTCAATGTCATCCGCCATGCCAAGCCGTCCGTAGGAGCAAGCTGTGAAAATCAATATCAACAAGAACGCCTTTAACCTTTCCAAAAAACAAGGTATCGCCATCGCTGTCATCTTGGCGATGGGCATTGCTGCCGGCGGCTGGATTCTAGGCTCCTCCTCTTCGGATCAGTCTGCTGAGCAGGGTGAACATGCCAGCCATGCCGAATCCAAGGGACATGCTGATGCTGAGCATCATGGTGCTCAGGCCGGCGATGGCCATGATCACGCCAAGGGCCACGGCGATGCTGAACATCATGAGGATGGACCGAAGACTGGCGCTCACGGAGGCAAACTGTTTACCGAAGATGGATTCGGCCTGGAGTTATTGTTGGCGGAAGAAGGTGGTGAGCCACATTTTCGTGTCTGGCTGTTCCAACAGGACAAGCCCTTGGCCCCGTCAGCAGCTAAGGTTTCTGTGACGTTGACGCGGCCGAACGGAGAGAAGCAGGAAGTGGCCTTCAAGGTGGAACAAGACTTCCTGATGAGCACCAGTCCGATCGCCGAACCCCATGCCTTTGAAGCGGCTATTACCGCTATGGTGTCTAACACACCGTTCCTGTTCATTGATACGAGGGAAGAAGGAAAAATCGAACTGACCGATGAGCAGGTCAAATCGGCCGCCATTGGCATCCAGAAGGCGGCTCCTGCCAAAATCAGAACCGCTTCACAACTGCCGGGCGAGATCCGCATCAACGAAGACCGGACCGCTCACGTTGTGCCGCGGTTGGCCGGTGTTGTTGAAAGTGTTCCAGCCAATCTTGGACAGTTGGTCAAGCGTGGGCAGGTTCTGGCAGTCATCGCCAGTATCGGACTTTCCGAGCAGCGCAGCGAACTGTTGTCTGCGCAGAAGCGCCTGACCCTGGCCAAATCGACTTACGAGCGGGAAAAGAAGCTCTGGGAAGAAAAGATTTCCGCCGAGCAGGACTACCTCCAGGCACAGCAGGTTTTGCGGGAGGCTGAAATTGCTGTCGCCAACAGCCAGCAGAAACTGATTGCCCTGGGGGCAAGCCCGAGCGTTTCGGGAAGCCTCAATCGCTACGAAATTCGGGCGCCTTTCGATGGCATGGTCGTGGAAAAGCACATCGCGCTCGGCGAAGCGGTCAAGGAAGATGCCAGCATATTCACGGTTTCCGACCTGTCCACAGTTTGGGCGGAAATCGTTGTTCCTGCCAAGGATCTGAACATTGTTCGCATCGGCGAAAAGGTCGTCGTCAAGGCCACGGCCTTCGAATCGAAGGCCGAAGGCAGCATCTCCTACGTTGGTGCCTTGCTTGGCCAGGAAACCCGTACCGCCAAGGCGCGTGTCACCCTGGCCAACCCGAAGATGGCCTGGCGTCCTGGCTTGTTCGTCAATGTCGAAGTGGTCTCCGGTGAGGCCGAAGTCCCGGTAAGCGTTGTTGCCGATGCAATCCAGACGATCGGGGACAAGAGCGTCATTTTTATCAAGGTGGCTGACGGCTTTGTTGCCCAACCCGTTACCTTGGGGCGTTCCGACGGCAAACTGATCGAAGTACTCAGCGGTTTGAAAGCTGGAACACCATACGCCGCAGCCGGTAGCTTTGTCCTGAAATCGGAGCTCGGCAAGGGTAGTGCCGAGCATAGCCACTGAGGCGGGGGAGAACAACATGTTTGAACGCATCATTCGCCTCGCCATCGAGCACCGCTGGCTGGTTATTTTGGCCGTGCTTGGCATGGCCGTGCTGGGCATTTACAACTACCAGCGGCTGCCGATCGACGCGGTGCCCGACATCACGAACGTACAGGTTCAGATCAATACAGCGGCACCCGGTTACTCACCATTGGAAGTTGAGCAACGGGTGACCTATCCGGTCGAGACCGTCATGGCCGGATTGCCCCATCTGGAACAAACCCGCTCCATGTCACGTTACGGTTTGTCCCAAGTCACGGTGATTTTCAAGGACGGAACGGACATCTATTTCGCTCGCCAACTGGTCAATCAGCGTATTCAGGAGGCCAAGGGAAAACTTCCGGCCGGAATTTCGCCGGCCATGGGGCCGATCTCGACAGGCCTTGGGGAAATTTACCTTTGGACTGTCGAGACTGGAGACGGTGCGAGGAAGCCAGATGGCACGCCCTATACGCCGACTGATCTGCGCGAGATTCAGGATTGGATCATCAAGCCGCAATTGCGCAATGTGCCGGGGGTGACCGAAATCAACTCGATCGGCGGCTTTGCCAAGGAATACCAGGTTGCGCCCAGTCCGGAAAAGCTGGCTTCCTATGGGCTGACGCTGCAAGACGTGGTAACCGCTCTTGATCGCAACAACAGCAACGTCGGGGCCGGTTATATCGAGAAGCGTGGCGAGCAGTACCTGATCCGAGCACCAGGCCAGGTACGGACTATCGAGGATATCCGCAACGTCATTCTCGGCAATGTGCAAGGGGTGGCGATCCGCATCCGCGACGTAGCGGAGGTCGGTATCGGCCGCGAACTGCGGACTGGTGCCGCAACCGACAACGGTCGTGAAATCGTCCTCGGTACCGTGTTCATGCTGATCGGCGAGAACAGTCGCACCGTCTCCGCGGCTGTGGACCAGAAAATGGCGGAAATCAACCGCAGCCTGCCGGAAGGAGTTAAGGCGGTCACCGTCTATGACCGGACTGTTCTGGTGGATAAGGCGATCAATACCGTCAAGAAGAACCTCCTTGAGGGCGCTGTTCTGGTCATCGTCATTCTGTTCCTGTTCCTCGGCAACATCCGGGCAGCGGTAATCACAGCCATGGTGATTCCGCTTTCGATGTTGTTTACCTTTTCAGGAATGGTGACTTACCACATCAGTGCCAACTTGATGAGCCTCGGGGCCCTCGACTTCGGGATCATCATCGACGGCGCAGTCGTCATCGTCGAGAACTGCGTTCGTCGACTGGCCCATGCTCAGGAACATCACGGGCGACCGCTGACCCGGACCGAACGCTTCCACGAGGTCTTTGCCGCATCCAGAGAAGCACGCCGGCCACTACTTTTCGGTCAGATCATCATCATGATCGTTTACCTGCCGATCTTTGCGCTCACCGGCGTTGAAGGGAAGATGTTCCATCCCATGGCCTTCACCGTGGTCACGGCTCTGGTTGGCGCCATGATCCTCTCCGTCACCTTTATCCCAGCGGCAGTAGCCCTGTTCATCGGTGCGAAGGTGGCAGAAAAGGAAAACATCCTGATGCGGACCGCCAAGCGCTGGTATGAACCGGTGCTGGCCAATGTCATGGCCAACAAGCCTGTGGTTCTGGTTTTCACAGCCGTTATGGTCATTCTCTCCGGCCTGCTTGCCACACGCATGGGGAGCGAATTCGTTCCCAGCTTGAATGAAGGCGATTTCGCCATTCAGGCACTGCGGATTCCGGGAACAAGCCTGTCTCAGTCGGTTGCTATGCAAAAACAACTTGAAAAGCGGCTTAAGGAGGATTTTCCAGAAATCGATCGTGTGTTTGCGCGGACAGGAACGGCTGAAATCGCCTCCGATCCGATGCCACCCAATATCTCGGACGGCTACATCATGCTGAAGCCGGAAGCGCAGTGGCCAGAGCCGAAGAAATCCAGGGATGAACTGCTGGCTGCCATACAGGAGACCGTGGGTAAGTTGCCAGGTAATACCTATGAATTCTCGCAGCCAATCCAGTTGCGTTTCAACGAACTGATTTCCGGGGTCCGCAGCGATGTGGCGATCAAGATCTTCGGCGACGATATGGATGTGATGAACGAAACAGCGGGCAAAATTGCCGCCGTTCTGGAAAAGATCCCTGGCGCATCCGAAGTCAAGGTGGAGCAGACGACCGGCTTGCCCATGCTGACCGTCAACATCGACCGGGAAAAGACCGCCCGCTATGGGCTCAACATCGGCGATGTCCAGGATGCAATTTCGACGGCCATTGGTGGTCGAGAGGCTGGAACCATGTTCGAAGGCGATCGACGCTTCGATATTGTTGTTCGGCTCCCAGATAACCTGCGTTCTGATATCGAATCGATGAAGCGGCTACCGATCGCCTTGCCAAAAAATTCTGCGGTCAGCAATGGCATCGAGGGGCGTACAACCTACATTCCTTTAAGTGAAGTCGCCAGCCTGGAGGTTGCACCAGGGCCCAATCAAGTCAGCCGGGAGAATGGCAAGCGGCGCGTGGTCGTCAGTGCCAACGTTCGGGGACGGGATATCGGCTCGTTCGTGGGCGAAGCCCAGGCACGTCTGCCAGAGATCAAAATCCCGACAGGCTATTGGACCTCTTGGGGCGGAACCTTCGAGCAACTGGAGTCAGCTTCTCAACGTCTGAAAATTGTGGTGCCCGTTGCCTTGCTGCTGGTGTTCACTTTGTTGTTCGTCATGTTCGGCAACGCGAAAGATGGATTGCTTGTGTTTACCGGCATTCCGTTCGCGTTAACGGGTGGTGTCGTGGCGCTCTGGTTGAGGGACATCCCGTTGTCAATTTCAGCCGGTATCGGTTTCATTGCCTTGTCCGGTGTGGCGGTACTCAACGGGCTGGTGATGATTGCGTTCATCCGTAGCTTACGAGAAGAAGGACGCACTCTGGATGATGCCATTCACGAGGGAGCATTGACCCGCTTGCGTCCCGTGCTGATGACGGCCTTGGTCGCTTCCCTCGGCTTTGTTCCCATGGCAATAGCAACGGGCACCGGTGCCGAAGTTCAGCGTCCGCTCGCCACGGTAGTGATCGGCGGCATCCTGTCATCGACTGCACTGACGCTTCTCGTTCTGCCCCTTCTTTATCGTCTTGTCCATGGCAAAGATGCTGAGGAAGAGGATTTCACCGCCGAGTCGGCCCCCGAGCCGACACAAGCATAAGGTTTGCAGGCGTGGCCGGAGGCTTGGCGCTGAAACAGCGAATCAGGCAACCGGTCACATATCGACCGACTCAGTTCGCGGAGGATGTCATGGGATTTTTTGAAAAGCTCTTGCAGGGGATGGCCGGCGGCCATCAAGGTGGTCATCAAGGAGGTCATCAAGGAGGTCATCAAGGAGGTCATCATCGCGGCCAGGGGAATTATCCGGGCGGTGATCATGGCTGGGGACAAAATTACCCGTCGAATACCGGGCAGCCCAGTGGCGGGGTAGCCGCCGGTGGCCCTTCTTGCCCGAAGTGCGGCATCGTGCCCAATCCGGGCGCGCGCTTTTGCGCGCAATGCGGCACAACGCTGCTGCCCGGTGCTTGCGCCGCCTGCAATGCAAGCCTGGCGCCGGGGGTGAAGTTTTGCCCGAACTGCGGCAAGGCGCAGCAACCTTGATGGCGGGAGCGTCACCCCATGCTCGACTATCTCCTCCACAGTCACCTTGAGTTTCGGCTGATCGTCGTCGGCCTGGGCTTGATGATTACCGTCCTGGCCTTCTATGTTTTTGTCTGCTGGCGCGAGGGAAGGCGCACGTCGAAGCCGAAATTTTCCGCCGAACTCCGGCGTCGGCTGCAGGCAGTGAAGCAGGGATCGAAGAAACGCCACTCCGGAAAGGAACCGCCACCATGAGTGCAAGCCACACCCACGCGCTGCCGAGTACCGGGAACGAGCGGGCCTTGCGCCTTGCCCTGGTGCTGACTTTCGGCTTCCTGATGACCGAAGTCGTTGGCGGCATTCTGACTGGCAGACTCGCCCTCATCTCGGACGCTGCGCACATATTTGCGCTCGCCATCGCCCTGGCTGCCATCCGCATCGCCCGGCGGCCGGCCGATGTCCGGCGGACCTATGGCTACCACCGGTTCGAAATCCTGGCGGCGTTCAATGCCTTGCTGCTCTTTGCCGTCGCCCTCTACATCCTGGGCGAGGCATATCAGCGCTTCCTGCATCCGCCCGAGGTTCACCCGACGGGAATGCTGGTCATCGCCGGCATCGGCTTGGTCGTCAATCTGGTCAGCCTTCGATTGCTGAGTGGCGGCCAGGTCAGCCTGACCGCCCATGTAGTCCACGACCGCTCTTTCTCGCCGGAGGGCAATTTGATTCCCACCTGGCCCAGCGCTTCAAGGTCGTTCACACGACGCTGCAATGCGAAACCACCCCCTGCAACCGCCAGGCGGGGGGCTGCACCTATGTCGCCGGCACGCCCGGGTACATGGAAGAGCCGCATCGCCATTCATCAAGTTATCAACCCAAAGGGAGCAACCCCATGAAGCTATTGCATGTCATCACCGTTCTCGCTGCGTTTTGCGCCATCCACCAGGCCTCGGCCGCGGACGATCACAAGGGCCACGCCCATGACGAAAAACCGGGGCAGGCACATGCCCACGACGTCAAACCGCAGCATGGCGGCATCGTCTCGGTCGTCAAGGACATCAACTATGAGCTGGTGGCGAAGGCCGATGCCCTCACGCTTTACGTCACCGACCATGATCAGCCGGTAGATACCAAGAACGCGTCAGCGACGATGACGCTGCTGTCCGCATCTGAGAAAACAGAAGCCAAATTGCTGCCGGCCGGGGGCAACAAGTTGCAGGCGCAAGGGGCCTTCAAGATCCAGCCCGGCATGAAGGCGGCGGCTTTGGTGAAACTTGGCGACAAAGCGAGTCAGGTTGTTCGGTTCACCCTAAGGTAGTTGCTTATCTCAAGAGTCCAAGCGGGACCGGTCAGTTATAGCAAACCACTTGCCTGTCCGTCCCCGCCAATTGCCCAGTTGATCGAAGGAGCGCCATGCAGCCGATTAATCGCCCCGATAATGCCTCTTCCGATATTTCTATACGGCATGCTGAAAATCGTCCAGACGTCCAAGGGACTTCGCCGCTTACCGATTCTTTCGCAAACGCTTTAGGGCAAGCGATACAACGCCGAGGAGACGATGCGTCAAAAGGCAACCCTCGTCACTTCCCGGTTTCCGATGCAGGGCCTTCGTCGAAGAATTTCATGGAAATGGCGCTCGGTATTCGGGCTTATCGCCAGCAGTTAATCGCTTCAAATATCGCGAACGCTGATACTCCCGGTTACAAGGCTATCGATATCGACCTCAATGAGGCCATGAAGAAAGCCCAATATACAACGGGATCCTTTCCGGGTTTGGCTACAACATCCCCATCGCATATTGCCTCAGATCCAGCGGGGGGATCTTATAAAGGAGTTGCGATCAAATATCAGGAGCCAAACCAGATCAGTGCCGACGGCAACACCGTCGAGATGGATGTGGAGCGATCTAAGTTTTCTGATAACGCAATCATGTACCAATTTACTCTGGATCGCGTGGGCGGAGAATTTAAAGATATGCTGGAACTGCTAAGAGCTCTCAAATGAGCCGGTTCAATGTCGTTAAGATGGGATCGCTGAGCATCGGTCGATATACGCTGCAGAAAGAGCACTCGCCCAATAGGGGGCATCTCGGAAAATGGAAAATCAAGCACGCTAAGCCGATTGCAGCGGCCGTTACCCAGTTCAAGGTGCCATCCGCGATGGCTTCAAAAATATTATCGCCAGTGACAGGCGCAGTGATGGTCCGCCGATGAAATGCTTTGACCAGTCGGCCCTGCAGCATAACAACGAAAGAGAGTGCCAATGAACGAACCAACGACCCGGCTGCGGCTCGACCTGCCGCTGCTGCTGCCCGACGCCGACGACCGCTGCGTCGGCCGACTGATCGCCGCGCTGTCGGGAAGGCCCGGTATCTCCGAGGCGCATGTCGCGCGCGACGCCGACGCGCCGCAGTTGTGCATCCACTACGACCCGGCACAGATCAACATCGGCCGCGTCCGAGAACTGGTTCATGCCGCGGGCGCGGAGATCAGCGAGCGCTTCGGGCATTTGGTCGTGCGCGCCGACGCAGCGCTTCATGCGCGCGCCGCGCGCAGTGTCGCCGACGGGCTGCGCAGTATACCTGGCGTGCTCGAAGCTGATGTCGCTGCTTCGGGCGCGGTGCGGATCGAATACGACCGCCAGAAGGTGTCGGCGCAGGTCTTGCTGGAACACGCCGCCACGCTGGGCCTCAAGGCGCCCGATGCGGCACCGGCAGACGCGGCGAAAGCGGACGACCACGCCGGTCACGACCACGCCAAGGCAGCCGGTGACCATGCCGGCCACTCGCACGCCGGCGGCCCATTCGGTGAGATGACCGAACTCGTTTTCTCGGGCACTGCCGGCGCGCTGCTGGGCGTTGGCTGGCTGCTCGAACGCGTGGTCACCGGTCCGGCGTGGCTGCCCACGGTGCTGCACGTCGCGGCCTATTTATTCGGCGGCTACTACACGGTTCGCGAGGCGTTCGACAACCTTCGCGCAAGGCGCTTCGAGATCGACACGCTGATGCTGGTGGCCGCCATCGGCGCTGCGGCGCTTGGCAAGTGGGCCGAAGGCGCCTTGCTGTTGTTCCTGTTCAGTCTGGGACATTCGCTGGAACACTACGCGATGGGCCGCGCCCGCAAGGCGATCGAAGCCCTGGCCAAGTTGGCGCCGGAGACAGCCACCGTGCGCCGCGCCGCCGGAACCGAGGAAGTCGCCGTCGCCGCATTGCAGGTGGCCGACGTCGTGATCGTGCGCCCCAACGAACGACTGCCTGCCGATGGCGTGGTGGTGGTCGGGACGACCAGCGTCAACCAGGCGCCGGTGACGGGTGAGAGCGTTCCGGTCGACAAGCGGCCGGTGGCCGACGCGCCGGCGGCACTGGCCGCGTTCGACCGCGTTAGCGCCGAGCATCGCGTCTTTGCCGGCACGATCAACGGCTCGGGCGCGATCGAGGTGATGGTCGCCCGCCGCGCCGAGCAATCGACGATGGCGCGGGTGGTAAAGATGGTCACCGAGGCCGAGGCGCAGCGCTCGCCAACGCAGCAGTTCACCGAACGCTTCGAGCGCCTTTTTGTGCCGGCAGTGCTGGTGCTGGTGGTGGTGCTGCTGTTCGCTGGAGTGGTGATCGACGAGCCGTTCTCAGCCAGCTTCTACCGTGCGATGGCGGTGCTGGTGGCGGCAAGCCCGTGCGCGCTGGCAATC